>JBBRPX010000141.1:0-9550 GCA_038227505.1 Chitinophagales bacterium | reverse complement strand
ATAAAAAAATCAGTCTATTTTATGCAACATATTATTTTGTATTTATGAATTTGACTATGTATCTAGGTTTTATTAGATATATAAATAATGAACAAACTGTACTTTGGATAAAAGCTGTAAGAAAATAATTTTTGAAGTACCAGTTTGTAGTTTAATATTTATGAAAATATTACAATAGACTCATTTTCAAAAAAATAGTCAATTAAATTTTAATAGATTTTCCAAACAATACTCACAAGAAAATTTTTTATAAAAAAAAAATAAAAAAATAATTTTTTTTTATAATTCTTTAATAGTACTTTTACTACAGAGACTAGGAGAAACACCAATTCTCTTATTTCCAATGTTAAATATTCGCTATTTAATATTGACTTCAAATCCTTCGAATTTCCGCCATAACTGCTTCTTACTAGTAAGAAGTTTATCCTCCAATATCTTGTTGATAGTTCCACCAGTATTACATTGATGACTGTTTAATTTTTAATTATTAAACAAACAAATTTTAATTATTAATGAACAGAAAGCCGTTTTTGGGAAATGGCCTGTTTTACAAACTTAAAGTTATGA
Organism: Chitinophagales bacterium; assembly: GCA_038227505.1. Lineage (GTDB taxonomy): Bacteria > Bacteroidota > Bacteroidia > Chitinophagales > Chitinophagaceae > Ferruginibacter. The sequence continues at coordinate 8,983 of JBBRPX010000141.1, read as the reverse complement.
GGAAATCTATATTAACAATCGAGGATTCAGGAGGGCTAAATTACTTGTATAACAAGATTTTTGAAAAAGAATTTAATGTGTCTTCTGTGACTAATTTTTTTCAAGCATTTAGGCACTTGCAGACGAAATCATTCAGTGACTTAATTATTATTAATATTCCAGATATAAAATCAGATAATTATAAATTTTTAAAACACATTTCTACAAGTAGTTTATTCTGTGACATCCCCAAAGTCATAATTTCAAAATCTGATGATGTTAAGCTAAAGAATGAAGTATTAAATTTTGGCGTAAACTTATTTATAAGTATGCCATTTGATCCCTTATCGTTAGCATCTAAAATTAAACAGATATTATACGAGAAAGAAGTTGTAACTACAGTACGAAAGCAACGCTTCTTTAGTTTTGGATTTTTACCATTTTAATGTTTTATCAAATATTTTAATTTTTTTTATAAACTTATTATTGATAAGAAATTTTATGTCTTTAACTATCGAAACTAATTTGCTGCAAATAAATGAAACTCCCGTATTAGATGGTGGTAGCTCATCTCATTTCCTATTCGTTGGTGATTATTATAATAAGAGAAAAATTGTTAACTGTTGTAACAATGTTACACACATTTTTGAGAATTTTGAAGAAACAAAAGCATTTCTTAAAAAAACAACTGCAGAATCTTTGCCTGACATAATTATAATAGATTCACCTCTAAATTTTTTTGAATTAAATTCATTTAAGCAATGGATTAATAAAAATATTTTGGCCACAATACCAATAATCTATAACGAAGGAGCTTTAAATCGTTTGGAAATTCGCAATTTATTTCATTTAAAATTGATTGATGATGTAATAAAAAATGCGTATGATTTAGAATTATTAGGATACAAATCAAATTTTTTCAAAAGTTTAAGTTTACAGTCTTCTGCAGATACGATTAAAATAAAATCAAGAGAAAAATCGTTAACATCTTTTTTGAGAGTTTTTATTAAAAGATCAATAGACATTCTTATTTCATTTACTGGGATTGTAGTTTCTTCTCCCATTTTAATACTGATTGCAATTATTATAAAAATAACATCTAAAGGTCCAGCGATTTATAAATCAAAGAGAGCAGGACAAGGTTTTAAGGTGTTTGGTTTTTACAAGTTTAGGACAATGATAATTGATGCCGATAAAAAGGTTGATAAATTAAAAGGAAAAAGTATTTACAATTCCGAAGATGGAAAATGTTTATTTTTCAAGATGGAAAATGATCCAAGAGTTACAAAAATTGGAAGTTTTTTACGTAATACAAGCATTGATGAATTACCACAGCTTTTTAATGTATTAAAAGGAGACATGTCCTTAGTTGGCAACAGACCTTTGCCTCTTTATGAAGCCAATTCATTAACGACTAGTGAATGGGCTGAGCGATTTATGGCTCCGGCCGGTATTACAGGTTTATGGCAAATCTCCAAAAGAGGAAAAGCCAAGATGAGTAATGAAGAAAGAATCTCTTTGGATATAGATTATGCCCGCAAATCTTCTATCAGACGAGATTTAAGAATTTTAGCAAGTACACCATCGGCCTTGATACAAAAACAAAATCATTAGAAATAGGAGTAAAATTTTTAAAAGATCAAATTAACAATGAAATCTTTAGCAACAGAAATGCCCTTTGTATCAATTGTAACGTTAAACTGGAATGGTTTAGATGTGACACTTGAGTTTCTTGAAAGCATGAAAAGTTCTATCTACAAAAATTATGAAATTATAGTAGTAGATAATGGGTCTACAATTGACCCAACCGAAAAGATAATGGCAGGTAACTATTTGAATACAAAGGTCGTGAAAAGTCTGGTAAATTTAGGATCTGCAGAAGGGAATAATTTTGGAATGCGCCATTCATCACCTAACTACGACTTCTGTTTTCAAGTAAATAATGATGCAGAAATAACGCCTGACCTCATTGAAAAATGCCTTCAACCATTTTATGAGGACGAAAGTATTGGCGTTGTTTGCCCGAAAATACGTTTTCACCATAATCCTAATATTATTCAATACGCCGGGTTTAATAAAATGAGCATGCTTACAGGCAAAACAACAGCAGTTGGAAGTTTAGAGGAAGATAAAGGACAACACGACGTATCTGGCTACACGCATAGTGCGCATGGTGCAGCAATGATGGTAAAGCGAGAAGTAGTAGATAAAGTTGGCATGATGGCGGAAAAATATTTTGTCTATTATGACGAGTCTGACTGGAGTGCAAGAATTATAAAAGCAGGTTATAAAATTTATTACCAAGCCAAAGGCTTATGTTTTCATAAAGAATCAATAAGCATGGGTAAACATAGCCCACAGAAAGTATACTTTATGACGAGGAATAGAATATTTTATATGAGAAGAAATGCAAATATTCCTCAGCTTATCGTGTTCATTGGCTTTTTTAGTTTTCTTACTGTGCCCAAAACGGTATTAAAACTGTCCATTAAAAAGGAATGGAAACACCTAAAAGCGTTTCTTAATGGCATTACTTGGAACCTTAAAAATACTACCTACTCACCCCAATAATACACAAACGGTTAAATATTTTTGAAAAATATTATATTTGCTTATCGCAAAACAAGTTGAAAAAATTTTTGAATTAGTAGGGAAAGGCTAATTTTTTAGCGAAATCTACCAAACAATGCTTTAAAAATTATAAATAGCTATACTTTCTTTCAAATCAGTTCACTATAATTCAAACCTACAGTCGTGTAATATTCTTTAAAAGAATACGTTTAGTTAAGCAAACAGAACTATGGCATCCGATAAAAAAATTAAAATACTCGAGTGCATTAGACAAGGGCAAGTTGGTGGGGGAGAAAGTCATTTGTTTAGCCTTTGCACTAACTTAAATAGAAATCTTTTTGACCCGATTGTTCTATCATTTACCGATGGCCCAATGATAGACATGCTGAAAGAAAAAAATATTGAAACGCACGTAATTTTTACCCAAAATCCATTTGATATCTTCGTTTGGAAAAAGGTAAAAAGATTGTTGATTAATAAAAAAATAGATATAGTTCATGCGCACGGAACAAGAGCAAATTCAAATGTATTTTGGGCAGCAAAATCGCTAAATATTCCACTAATTTATACAATTCATGGTTGGTCCTTTCACGACAATCAAAAGCCCTTTGTAAAGAAAATTAGGGCAGCAAGTGAAAAATTTCTAACCTCGATAACAGAAGTAAATATTTCTGTGTCTCAGTCAAACAAGCAGACTGGTATTAACAACATTAGATCTTTTACATCTGTCGTAATTAATAATGGAATAGACCAGGAAAAGTTTAATCCAGCTAAAAAATTTAAAAACGTAAGGCATGAATTTTCGATAGACAAAGAAGCAATATTACTACTGTTTATTGCTAGGGTTACTTCACACAAACAACCTTTAACGCTTTTAAAAGCTTTTGCAATTGCGTTAATAAAAATACCCACGCTAAAATTACTGGTGGTTGGTGAGGGTGATGAAAAAGAAGCAGCAGTAGCACTTGCCAAGAATTTAAAGATTGAACAAAGCGTGGTTTTTGAAACTTTTAGGCAAGATGTACCCGATGTATTAAATGCTGCGGATATATTTATATTGCCTTCTTTATGGGAAGGTTTGCCTATTGGTTTGTTAGAAGCCATGAGTATGGGCAAAGCAGTGATAGCCACGAATGTAGACGGTACAAGTGAAATTATAAAGCACAATAGTAATGGGCTTTTAGTTGAATTGAAAAACTTGGTGAATGACTTAGCGGAAGCTATTATCTTATTGGCAAGCGATAAAACCCTTAGGCAACAATACAGCGAAAAGGCAAAAGAAACGATATCGAATCAGTTTGATGCAGCAAAAATGACGGCCCAAATTGAACATATTTATACAAGCATTAATAATTAACAAATGGAATTTAACCGTGTTGCAGATGTGAAGCGCCTGCAGTTTATTATAAATACACTTAAAAAAAACTTACCACCACAATCGGTAGTGTTAGATGTTGGCTGTGGTAATGGTGTAATATCTCGCAGTTTAGGCAGCATTGGGTACAATGTATTTGGCATTGATGTGAGTGAAAAAGCAATTACCAGAGCAAAGGAATTAAACAAATTTACAAACGTAACTTTTGATGTAATTAGTGCAGAACAATTGGTTGCAGATGGGAAAAAATACAATGCAATAATATGCAGCGAAGTGCTTGAACATTTAAACAAACCTCAAGATTTATTAAAAACTTTACACGAGTCTCTCACTGACAACGGAGTCCTTATTGTAACTGTGCCAAACGGTATGGGGCCTAGAGAAGTATTCGTTACAAAACCAGTAATTAACCTGCAACAAAAAGATAATTTCATTTGGCACACTATTGTAAAAATAAAAAAACTATTGGGTTACACAGGTGTTACTGTACAATCGAGCGCAAGTGATTTAACCCATATTCAGTTTTTTACCAAAACTGCTTTAAATAAGTTAGCAAAAGAAAATAATTTTAAAATAACCAAGTTTGGCAAAACCAATTTTGTAGAAGATGTGTTTCCATTTTCTATTTTGGCAAAGCGAATTAAATTTTTGCAAAAGATAGACTGCGCAATTGCTGAATTATTGCCCTACAGCTTAACCGGAGGATTTATCACCGTTTGGCAAAAAAATATTACTTAAATGCATCTTTTCCTACAAATATTAAAATACCTTTTCTACGCACTTAACTGCGTAGTTATTTTTTATTTTTTATTGCCAGTTTTGTTGCATTTTATCTACACAATAGTTGGCGGTTATAAAAAAGTAAGTTTATCAATCAAGAGCAAAATAACCCAAATTAAAGATTTTGAATTTGCCGCCATTGTTGCCGTTCATCAAGATACACGGTTTATTGAACCCTTAGTAGATTCTTTTTTAAAACAACAATACAATAAATTTATCGTGTACATCGTTGCAGATGATTGCGACCTAAATGGATTGACATTCGATGATGAAAGAATCGCTTTAATTGTGCCAGAGGTTGCCTTACATTCAAAAATTAAATCTATTCAACTTGCTATAAGTAATTTTAAAAATAAGCATGATGCACTTATAATATTTGATAGTGATAATTTAGTTCATCCCAACTATTTACAAAATTTAAATAAGTATTTTCAAAATGGTTTTAAAGCCGTGCAGACACATATGCTGTCTAAAAATATTGAAAATACTTACGCACGACTCGATTCTATTGGTCACATTTATTACACTTTTTATGAGCGACAAGTGAAAATGAAAATCGGGATGTCATCCTCTATACTTGGGCTCGGTATAGCTATTGACTATGAACTATATAAAGAAATAAACTATCAAAAAATTGTGAGCGCTTTCGATAAAAAGTTACAAGTACAATTGGCAATGAAAGTAAAGCAAATTGCTTTTGCGGAAGATGCCATTGTATATGACGAAAAAGTGGAAGCAGCTGAAGTTTTGGAAAAACAGCGCATAAGATGGATATATTCTTACTTTGAGCATTTTAACCAGAGCCTTAAACTTACTTCAGCAGGAATTAAGAATTTGAATATTGGGCAAATTTTACTAGGTACATCCATGCTTAGGCCTCCGATGATTTTATTGATTTTGATCGCGGCGCTTTTAGTGTTCCTTTCAATCTTTATTAATATTATACTCACTTTTATTTGGGTTATTGTTTTAATATTGTTTGTAGTAAATTTCATTGTCACCATCGCCACCCAAAGTGTACAAAAAGGGATGATGAAATCAATAAAACATTTACCGCTATTAATTTTAAGTCAACTGAAATCTCTAATGAAAATAAAAAAAGCAAAAAATACTTATTTAAAAACTGAACATGTAAAAATTGTTTACATTGATGAGTTATTAGCGAATGAACAGTTTTAAAGCATCATATTATAAGGCATGTTCACTGCTACCAATCAGCATGATACATTCTCTCGGTTCAGTAGGCACACTACTCCCCTATCATCATACTGTAAGTAACGATTTTTTACCACACATAAAACATTTATTTGATTATAAAAATGAAAATCAATTTACAAGGGATGTAGATTTTTTATTGAAATACTACAAACCCATTTCTGTACCTGACCTTACAAAATTTATTACCGATAATGCTGCCCTACCCAAAAACACTTTCTTGCTTAGTTTTGATGATGGGCTCAAAGAAATTTATACCACAATAGCACCCATACTTTTAAAAAAAGGCGTGCCGGCTTATTTTTTTATTAACCCATCTTTTATTGACAATAAAGATCTTTTTTACAGGTACAAAATAAGTTTATTGATTAATGAATTGTTGGCGAACAAAGAAAGCAATTCTTATTTGAAAACATTCAATGAGACGCTTGGTGCCAAAAACAAATCGTTACAGCAAATTATAACATCTTTAAAAAAAATCACTAATTTAAATACACATTTAGTGGATACTGTTGCCGAAAAAATAGGCTACTCGTTTGCAGATTTTCTTGAAACCGAACAGCCATTTGTTACCCAAGCCGATTTAAAATCTTTACATAAAGATGGCTTTACCATTGGTGCTCACAGTATGGATCACCCATATTATAACCTACTGCACTTGCCCGATCAAATAAAACAAACAGCGGCTTCATGCAAATATGTAAATGACTTGCTTGGTATAACGGATAGCAGTTTTTCTTTCCCGCATACAGATGATGGCATTTCGCAAGATTTTTTTAACCAACTGAATAATTATAATATCCCATTATTTTTTGGTACACAAAACCAAAAAATGGAAATTAAAAATAAAATGCTGCATCGTTTTAATGCCGAACGCCCCGAAGTGAACTTTAGCGCTCAAATAAAAGGCCTTACCACAATGATTTGGCTAAAAACTTTAGTCGGAAAAAATAAAATAGTTAGATAACTTGGAACCATTGAGTAGTAAACAGAAATAAATGCTAAGTACAAAATTTAAAGAATCGCTAGGCCCGCTGTTTCCTATAGCGAACAAAATAAAATTATTTATTTTAAGAATGAAGCTGCGGGGTAACGATGTTTATTGCCCTTGCTGCAAAAGCTCGTTTAAAATATTTGCAACCTTTGGTAATGAACGAAGAAAAAATTCACGATGCCCAAAATGCGAAAGTTTAGAAAGACACCGACTACTCTGGATGTATTTTGAAAACAAAACCAACCTATATAAACAACCGCAAAAATTGCTGCATGTGGCACCGGAAACCGTATTTTTTCATCTTTTTAAAAAGCAAAAAAATATAGTTTATTACCCTTGCGACATTTACAATAATTTATACCCAAATGGTACCCTATATTTTGATTTGCTCAATCATAATTTACCTGATAATTCTTTTGACGCTATTATTTGCAACCATGTTTTTCAATACATTGAAGATGATAATACGGCCATGCAAAATATTTACAAGCTAATGAAGCCGGGAGGCTGGGCTATTTTGCAAGTGCCTATAAACACAAAAAGTACTACCACTTACGAAGACAAAACTATAACCGACCCATTAGAAAGGGAAAAAGCATTTGGATTAAAAGAGCACGTAAGGTACTATAGCTACGATTACGCAGATAAATTAAGAAATGTAGGCTTCAATGTTAAGGTTGATGATTACTCGGCAGAATTCACCGCTGAAGAAAATTATAAATATGGCTTTTGGCAGGGAGATTCTATTTACTATTGCACCAAATGAAAATAAGTTTTAAGCAATTTTTTTTACTAATGACTTTTGTAGCAAATATTTGTTGCTCATTATTATTGGTAATTAGTAATCTCTCTATTTTCTTAGATCCTTTTAAATGGTGGCCCATTGCATTTGCGGGAATTGCATTTCCACTCATACTATCATGTTCGGTATTATTTTTAATGTTTTGGCTATATATTAAACCCAAAAAAGCCTTTATATCATTAGCTGCAATTATTTTAAGTTCGATAAATATATTTTCAACTTTTGGTTTTAATATTCCCTCAACATTCAATCTAAAAAAAGAAAAAAATACGATAAGAGTAATAACTTGGAATGTTGGGCTTATGAATTATACAGCAAAAGACAGTACTACGGGGAGTATTAATAACCTAAAGATATTTAAAAAATTAAAGGAAACTGATGCAGATGTAGTTTGTCTTCAAGAGTTTTTTACAGGTATCTTAAAGGGGCAATATGGTAATCTTATAGATTCCATTGCAAAAACCTTACACTATCCCTATCATTACTTTTCTAATGATCTTACCATGTTTTCAGGATCTTTTGCCAGTGGAAGTATAATCTTTTCTAAATATAATATTGTGGATAGTCAAAAAATAATTTATTCTAAGCCTTTTCCGGGAAGTGTAATAAAAGCCGGCATTGTTATTTTAAATGACACAATTGATATTGTAACTACGAGATTACAGTCTTTACAATTTCAAAGCAACGAATACAAAGAATTAAATAATATAGAGAAGGGTTCAGATACGGGATTTAACGGAACAAAAAATATAATACAAAAAATACGGTTAGGATATAAACAACGAGTGGAGCAGGTAAAACTTGTAAAAGAATTGCTTGATAAAAGTAATCGCCCACTAATTTTTACAGGTGACTTAAATGACGTTCCTGTAAGCTATACCTATTATAACATTAAGAATAATTTACACGATTGTTGGGTTAAAAAAGGGTCAGGATTGGGAAGAACATTCATATATATATCACCAACGCTTAGAATAGACCAAATATTTTTTAACGATCGCTTTAGCATAAAACAGACAGAAAGGATTTTTGCTGAGCAAGCAAGTGATCACAATGCAGTAGTGGCAGATTTTGTTTTGAAATAATTATTTCTAAACATTGCCGATCAACATAATAAATTGAATAGCCCACAAAAAATTAATTTCCTGAATTACTGGCAACTAAAATTATCAATGCGCAAAATCCATTTCATAATCGCCCTTTATCCTTTCTATCGATGGGTTAAAATAACCAAATTTCACTTCCGGAAATTCTTCATGTATCAGTT
>JBBRPX010000140.1:0-9756 GCA_038227505.1 Chitinophagales bacterium | reverse complement strand
ATGACCTGCTTAATCAAACCCTATCTAAGCAAATACGACAGTCCGGTTCCCGTAGACCAACACGCGATGTTGAAGGTGCGATCGGACTGCCCGTGCTAATACCATTCGTTCTAGATCTTTGCCCTTGCGAATCAAATCTTTTGTATCATCTCGGTGCGTCACCCGAATCACATCCTGTTCAATAATTGGGCCTTCATCTAGGTCAGGAGTTGCATAATGGGCCGTCGCTCCTATTATCTTGACCCCACGATCGTAGGCTCGCTGATAGGGATTAGCTCCGGCAAAAGCGGGGAGAAATGAATGGTGAATGTTGATGACGCAGGGAAATTTTTCAACAAAATCAGCAGATAATACCTGCATATACTTGGCTAATACAACTAAATCAATCTTGTGATGTTGTAGCAATTCGAGTTGTTTGAGTTCTTGCTGGGATTTGGTGTCTTTGGTGATGGGAATATGATGATAATCAATACCGAATTGGTCTGCGATCGGTTTTAGATCTAAATGATTGCTTAAAAAAAACGATATGATGGTTAATTGCTTGATAGATCAAAGATATGGTTTTAAACCAACTGGCAAAAGTAATGTGAAGGGAATTTAATATTTGTCGTATTTGCGTCTGAAGGGAATATGCCAAAAACTGCGCTGCCACTGCCGCTCATGGCACTGTAAACAGCTCCCTCATTATATAATTTATCTTTAATTTCTTTTATAGCGACGTGTTTTTTAAATACTAAATCTTCAAAATCATTTTTAATATAATTCTTCCAAACATTGATTTCCATCTTTATTTGTTCAATTAAAGCGCCTGCAGGGGAAAAGTTGCCTGCGTTTAATCGAGCAAATGCTTCACCGGTATTTACATGTATGGCTGGGTGAACGATCATTGTTTTGTACCCAGATAGATCTATACTTATTTCTTGTAAAATTTCGCCACGTCCGCTTGCAAAGCAAGGTTTATTTATAATAAAAAATGGACAATCGCTGCCTAACAATAAGGCATAGTCAATTAGCTTTTCTGTTGATATATTTAATTGAAATATTTTGTTGAGCAATAATAAAATGGCTGATGCATCTGCAGAACCGCCGCCCATGCCTGCACCCATAGGAATATTTTTATGAAGATGGACTTTTACAGGAGGAAGATCGAAATCTTTGTTAAGTAAGCGAACTGCTTTTACACAAAGGTTATCATCGTCTTTTACATTTATAATATTGCCTGTGGCAGAAAAAATTACCTCTGTTGATGCTTCTTTGTTTTCTATAATTTCTACGGCATCTTTTAGAACAACAGGATAAAATACTGTTTCTAAATTATGAAACCCATCAGCTCTTTTACCGATAATATTTAAACCGATATTTATTTTTGCATTGGGGAAAGAAACCATGGTAAGGCAAGTTAATTATTAAATATTTTTCATCATACAAATACTGTTTTCTACATTTTCGTATTGCCCATAATTTGCCGTGATAGCGTAACCATTTTTTAAATACAGTGCAATGGCTTCGGGTTGTTTTTTGCCGGTTTCTAAAACAGCTTTGGTGTAATGAAGTTCTTTACCCCATCTTTCTAATTCTTTTAAAACCATCGTTGCTACTGCTTTTCCTCTAAAGGTCGATTGTACAAACATTCTTTTTATCTCTACAGTTTCACCATTATATTCTTTAAAGGCACCACAACCAACAGCTTCTTTTTCAAAAAAACAAATTACCACATTTTTAATGGTATCAATTTTATTGAATTGCCCATAAAAGGAATGTTCATCGCCATCTCTGACTTTTAAATCTGCATCTAAAAGTATTATAAGATTTTTAAAATGACCGTTTTTAGAGTTTGTGCGGAGTAGGGTAAACATTCTGCGAAATATTTTTTGCAAAGTACATTATTTGCGTGTGTAATTTCTTTTTCAGAATGGCTTTGATTAAAACCCAATTTAAAGGATATGTTGTGAAAAGAAAAATGTGCTGTTAGGCTTCGCTTTGGGTGCAGACTACAATTCAATTATGTTGCTTTGCTAATAATGGTGAAAAGGAAAAGTAGAAACTTACGCAAAACGGTTGATGTTAAATACTCAGTTTGGATTCTTTTTTAATTGCCGTACAGATATGCTAATACACATAAGCCTTGCCGAATATCTGAACTAGGATTGTTGAAAATGACTAATTTAAAATTAAGATAAACCTGCGCCATTTAGAGCATTTCTGAAAAAGCAACTTTTATGTACTTAGACGAATTGATTGAGTTTGATACCTGCGACAATATTTTCATCGTCTGCAAAAAGAATTGACCAAAAATTATGTCGAGGACATTTTGGGTAAGTAATCCTACTATTAAAAATTGGCAGAAAAATTGCATTTTAATAGAGATTCCTTTATAAAATGGGTGAACGAATCTTATAACTTATTCTAATAATTGTATAACATTTTTCTTTATGGTAAGCCAATTTTTATGTTACACGTAAAAACACAACATGACTAATAAAAAAATTCTCCTCATCAACGGGCATCCAAACAAAGACAGTTTTAATTTTGGACTTGCAGAAGCCTACAAAAAAGGGGCTTTGCAAAGCAGCGCTGAATTAAAAGAGATTATTATCAGAGACCTGCATTTCAATCCTAATCTTGCTTTTGGTTATGAAAAAATAACTGAATTAGAACCTGACTTATTAAACGCCCAGGAGAAAATAAGATGGGCAGACCATTTGGTTTGGGTTCACCCAGTTTGGTGGGGCGGCCTACCTGCAATTACAAAAGGTTTTATTGACAGGGTTTTCTTGCCGGGCTTTGCATTTCAATTCCGGGAGAACTCGGTGTGGTGGGACAAACTTTTAAAAGGAAAAACGGCACATATCATTACAACACTAAATACGCTAAGCATTTTGTATCGATTTGCGTTGGGGGGACCAAGTGTAAAACAACTAAAAAAATCTTTGCCGGAATTTTGTGGTGTAAAGCCTGTTAAAGTAACTTACGTAGGACCAATTAAAAGTTCAACGGAAGCCATTAGAAATAAATGGTTAATGAAAGTTGAAAAATTTGGGAAGAGCAACAGCTAAAACAATTGAACATTACTTTATCAAATTAGCGTTAATTATAGCAGCAATTTTTACTCTCTTAATTATCATTTCTCAAATATATTTTTTTGACTCTTTTTGGCATTCTTAATTTAATTAAAATTTTTAAAAAAACGGTTTATTTATTGAAGCAGCCCCGTTGTTTGTGTGAAGCACAGATATGCAGCCAGACGCACAAACAACCCATGCGTAGGCTAGTATAAAAAAAATAAAAACTTCATTCTTCGTAATGAGTAAGCATATCAAAGTATAATTACCCATTTTATAAAATTTAGTAGATGCATGACAATAATCTTCTTCATTAATACATGAACCTGATTTTACAGGTTTGTAATGCATATAATCTATTTTTTGATGCAATACATTTGGCGAAAACAAATCAACTGTAAATGCATTTCATTCGATATTTAACATCTTCAATTTTTGGCGTCTACTTTAAAATTTTTTTGTGATCGCCCCAAGGTGGGTTGGCATATTAGCGGTAGTATCGTAATTGTCCTGCAAAAGTTTATCTACATTCCACTAAATACCCTTTCACTTCGGTATAAATCGTTATTTCGGGGGCAGTAAATTTCAATTATTTTAATTGAAGAAATTGTTATGGAAAAAACTATCAATATTTCTACTAAAATGCTTTTTTTTATCAATTTGATATAAGTACATAAAAACTGTTTTATACCCGCCTTTCAAGTAAATAATGTTTTGTTTTCACCTTGCCATACGTAACGCCGGCATAGAATGCCCTAATTAAAAATTTTTGGCTCATACAAGCTGCATAGCCTAAAGGCGAAGGCGTTTGTATGATCTGCCCTTGCATTCATGAATTTTGTTTTACAGTTTTTCTTTTATTTGATGACAAACTAAAAAGATTAACCACTGTAACTATTGTTAATGCTATTATTAACTCGGCATTTATAACATCCACCAAATAGAAATACAGGAAAAGCCCTATCAATAATAAAAGCAGACTCAATAATAGTGGTAATGATATTCTCATTTTATTTCTTTTTTATGTTATGCAAAACTTTAAAGCTTGTCCCACTCTATTGTCCGATATCACGCCATTATCGTAAACAATATTTCCATTAACGATTGTTTTTATAACTTTTGAATGAAACAACATTCCTTCAAATGGCGACCAGCCACATTTATACAAAATGTTTGATTTATCTACTTTCCAGAAAGCGTTTAAATTAACCAACACGAGATCTGCGTAAAATCCTTCTTTGATAAAACCACGCTTTTCAATACCAAATAATTCAGCAACATTGTGCGACATTTTTTGGACAACTTTTTCTAAAGAAATTTTCTTAACATGAACCAATTCCAACATTGCTACCAGTGAATGCTGTACCATTGGTGCCCCACCGGGCGCTTTTTCATAAGGAAGTAATTTTTCCTGCAGCAGGTGAGGAGCGTGATCTGTACTTACAATGTCAATCTTGTCTTCAATAAGCGCCTGCAATAAACCTTCTCTATCAGCAGCAGTTTTTATGGCAGGGTTCCATTTAATTTTTGACCCCAATCTTTTATAATCTTCATCGCAAAACCACAAATGATGAACACACACTTCGGCTGTAATTCTTTTTTTATTTAATGGTAATGTATTATTAAATAGAGCAGCTTCTTTTGCGGTGGATAAATGTAAGATGTGCAAACGAGTATTGTGTTTTTGCGCAACTGCTATGGCTCTTTTTGTTGAGCTCATACAGGCTTCTTCTGTTCGTATTTTTGGGTGCATTTCTACCGGAATATTATCACCATATTTTGCTTTGGCCAGCCTAAGTTGGTTGTTTATAATTTCTTCATCTTCGCTATGGATAGCGATGCGGATTGTGCATTCCCTAAAAACTTTTTCCATGTAAGCCTCATTGGAAACAAGCAGTTGATCCTTTCCTGAAAAATACAAGCCATCATCTGTAACACCACAAATTTTTGCAGGGTCAGTTTTAATTACTTCTTCCCAGTTTGATTCATTTATCCCCATGTAAAAGGAATAATTAGCAAACGAATGTTGCGCTGCTATTTTAAACTTATCTGCTACAATTTCCTGCGTTAAAACATTTGGAATAGTATTGGGCATGTCAATAAAAGAAGTAATTCCACCGGCTACAGCGGCCCGTGTTTCTGTATATAAATCTCCTTTGTGGGTCAAACCGGGCTCTCTAAAATGAACATGTGAATCTATAACACCCGGTAAAAGATGAAGTCCTTTTGCATTAATAATTTCATAATTATCATTGGCGGGTATGCTGCCAATCTGTACAATAATCTCTTTTTCAATTAATACATCTGCTATAAAAATGTTGCCTTCATTTACAATAGTTGCACTTTTAATCAGTAAAGGTTTTTGGTTCATTTTGCAGCGGCTCTTTTTAAGCGGTCATTAATAGATTGTCCCAATCCTATATCTGGTAATCGTTCAGCAATAATAATGTCTGGGTTTTGTTTATCTAATTCATATAAGGCTTTGTACAAATTGGCAGCAGCTTCTGTGAGGTTACCGCTGGCACTAAGTACTTGTTTATAAGAAGTAGAAACTCCTGCAGCAGGCTGTTTAAAATATAATACAGCAATATTTTTATGATCGAATAATTTAACAGCGTCTCCAACATTTTCTGTAAGCATCAATGGTGTTTTGGGAGCATAGTGATGTTTCATCATTCCAGGACTGTGCAATACTACGTTATCATTTGCCAGCCTGACGTGTGGATGAATCTGCTCTAATTGTTCAATGGTTATTGCGCCTAAACGATACACCAAAATGGTATCATCTTTAAAACCTATTATGGTAGATTCGATGCCGTTATTGCAAGGTCCACCATCTAAAATGTAGGGAATTTGCCCTGATAACTGGTTAAATACGTGCTCTGGATTTGTCGGGCTTATACCGGTAAATTTGTTGGCACTTGGCGCAGCTAATGGAAATGGAAGTCTTTTCAACAATTCAAGACACAAGGTATGATTTGGAATACGAACTGCAACATGCGATGAATGAGCGGTAACAAAATCAGGAATAACATCTTTTTTTGGAAGTATTAATGTTAGGGGTCCCGGGCTAAAAGTTTGGAGCAATTGAAGAGCGATATCAGGAACATTTTTTACAATGGAAGGTAATTTATCTGCGCCCGAAATATGTACAATTAGCGGGTTATTAAAAGGCCTTTGTTTTGCTTCGAATATTTTTTTTACAACGATGCCGCTTAAAGCATTACCTGCTAACCCATACACGGTTTCTGTAGGTATTGCAACCAATTCACCGTTTATTAGTAATTCAGCAGCTTTGTCAATGTCAGTTCCTATTTCTGTTGTAAAGTTATTCATATTATTTAAGGGTTACAGCAGTCACAAAGCCCCGCGTCTTCATATTTTTTGCCATGAGGATACAATTTTTCTTGTTGATGTTTGCATTTTTTACATTCATAAATATATGACAAGGTACTTCTTGTTGGAGCATTGCATAAGCTGCATGGAAGCCCTTTTATAACTTCTTTTACATCAAAGCCTGGAGTATTACAATCCGTGCAAACAGATTGAATTATTTTTAATAATTCAACAGTAGCCAGTCTTATATTTTCCATGCGAACATGATTAAGATGTGCACGCATATCACTCTGCATGGTAATTTTTCCATCAACGGAAATGTCAAAGAAAAAAAGCAATGCAGCTTCTAAACAAGATCTTGTTGTGGCATCTTTAAAAATATATGGTTTATTATTTTTATTGTTGCCTGCTTTTATTATTACACCATTTTCTGGAAAGCCAAGTATCTCAATAAAGGCCCATGCTTCCTCCATTGTTGAAACTGTTTCTTCTTTTACACTAACTGAAAGCGATAAGTATTTTGCACTTATTTCCAACTGGTTTTTTCTGTCAATCAACAATACAATCTCTGTGTTTAAAGGAATAAATGCACAATCTGGATGTGGATTAAAGGCACCTTCACTTGCAATAGCAATTTCTGCATCAGGATACAGTTCAAATGCTTTTAAAATTTTTAATTTAGCCGTGTTGTACTGAGAATCGGGTCTTTCAATTTCGCCGCTAAATGTACCAAATTCATCAGTATCAACTTTAACTGCTACCGAAATATGCAACCCAAGTGCTTCTCTCAAAATAGGAGCAATAACTTTTTCCTTATTATGTTTGGTAACAATTAAGGCTTTACGATTGTAAAATAAATTTAAGTTATCTAACATTCACGTCTTCATTTATTAAAAATTATCAGCTTCAATTTTATTCAATAATTGTTACATCAATAACCCCATCAATTTTTACTTTTAATCCTTTTTTTTCTGCGGAATCAAAAACTTTTTTTATTGAAAGTTTTAATTTTTTTAATGCTGCTATTCGTTTTTCAGAATGAGCTGCATCTTTACCAAATCTTTCAATGTTACTAAATTTTTGCATGGAATGATAATTAATTTTGCTGCTTATAAGCGCATATATTACCTGGCCTGCTTCTGCAGGTGTAAATTGTCCATCAATTAGTTTAAAACTTTTTGGTTGCTTCATGCTAGTTTATTGTTATTTCACTTTGTAGGGTTATATTTTCTCCTTGGTTTTCTATGAAGTTTCTTACCATGTTAAGGTCTTGTTGTAAATCTTTAATTCTTTTTTCTCTCATTTTAGTTGCTTCTTCGCCATGGCTATTAATTATTTTATTTTCGTGAAATTTTATTTTCACCTGTATCATTTGTGTAATGATGTCAACAGCATCTTGTGCGCTGAATTGGCCTTGAATTAATTGGATGTCCATGTTGTTTATTTTAAAATTTTTTACTGTCCCTGCCCAAGTGAGAAGCCTGGTTTACCATCAAATGAATAAAGGTTTTCTGTTTTAATGGTATCAATATTTTTCTCTATTGCTTTACTCAATAATTTTACAATATGGTTTTGAGTAAAAGTATTTTCACTAGCAGGTTTAAAACGGCAACGCCAGTGGTCGGTGCAAAACGTTTCTTCAAAGCCTTCCGGCCAAACTTTAATACCACGGTTAGTAATCATCGTAAGTTCGGCATTATCGCTGTTTAATTCTTTAACAATTTCTGCCAGGTCATCTGGGTTGCTACCTCTCCAGTGCACAAACACATCTACACCTACCAATGTTTTATTTTTTGCTGCTTTGCGTTCGTATTTTGGAAGTACCAAAGCAGCATTTTTATCGTAGCTAACCGGTTTTAAAATGGAAGGTTGTTGCCCAATGTTATTAATAACTGCATCGGCAAACTCTGTGGTGCTCACTTTTTGTTTACTTGTTCCTTCTTTAAAAATATCATAAGTATGAATACCATCTTCTATGGTTTTAAGCCAGGCGTTCTGTACTTTCTCTGCAATGTTGCCTTGTCCAATATGGTTAAGCATCATTATTGCCCCCTGTAAAAGACCGGAAGGATTTGCCCTGTTTTGATTTGCAACTCTTGGGGCTGAACCGTGTATGGCTTCAAACATTGCGCATTGCTCACCAATATTTGCGGAGCCAGCCAAACCGACTGAGCCGGTTATTTGTGCAGCCACATCAGATAAAATATCTCCGTACAAATTCGGCATTACAATTACATCAAATATCTCAGGTGTATCAGCCATTTTTGCTGCACCAATATCAATGATCCAATGTTCGTTTTCTATTTCTGGATATTCTTTTGCTATCTCATCAAACACCTGGTGGAACAAACCATCTGTTTGTTTCATAATATTATCCTTGGTAAAACAGGTTACTTTTTTGCGGCCATATTGTTTGGCATATTCAAAAGCGTAACGTACAATTTTTTCGCAGCCCGGGCGGCTTATCAGTTTTAAACACTGTACAACTTCATCGGTTTGCTGGTGCTCAATGCCCGCATAAAGATCCTCTTCATTTTCTCTTATAATTACAATATCCATTTGAGGATGCTTCGTTTTCACAAAAGGGTGAAGGCTGTTACATGGTCTTACGTTTGAATACAACCCTAAAAATTTACGGGTAGTTACATTTAAACTTTTGTACCCACCACCTTGTGGTGTAGTAATAGGTGCTTTTAAAAATATTTTATTACGGCGAATAACATCCCACGATTCTTTGGCTATACCTGCAAGGTTGCCTGCCAGATAAACTTTTTCTCCCACTTCAATTTCATCAATTGAAATATCGGCACCTGCGGCCATAATAATTTTTAATGTGGCATCCATAATTTCTGGCCCTATACCATCTCCTTTTGCAACTGTAATTTTTGTCATTTCATATTAATTTTGTGCGGCAAATTTGTGGGTCTTTATTCATATACTTTCATTTATCTTTATTATATAAACCATAAAATAATTTTATGAATCTTACGCTGCAACAACTAAAAGTTTTTATGATAGTGGTACAAAATGAAAGTATTACCAAGGCTTCTGAAGAATTGCACATGACACAACCTGCAGTATCCATACAAATTAAAAATTTACAGGCACAGTTTGATATTGCATTAACAGAAATAGTAGGCAGAAAATTATATGTTACCGATTTTGGCAGAGAATTATATCAGATAGCGGACAGGATTTTGAATGAAGTGGCCTCCATTAATTATCACACACAACGTTTTAAAGGAATACTTTCGGGCAGGCTTAAACTATCGGTGGCTTCTACCGGTAAATATGTAATGCCTTATTATTTAAAAGATTTTTTAAAGGCTAATCCAAATTACTATTGTCCGAGATATTT
>JBBRPX010000139.1:0-9826 GCA_038227505.1 Chitinophagales bacterium | reverse complement strand
ATCATTGGTTTTAATGACAGCTGTGCATGGGGCGTTACAAATGGTGGTAGAGATGTGAGAGATTATTATGAAATAAAATTTAAGGATGATAGTAGAAAAGAATATTGGTTTAACAATGAGTGGAAACAAACGACATTTAGAATTGAAGAAATAAAAATTGCGGGAAAACCTTCAGTGCTTGATACCGTTGCCTACACTGTGTTTGGACCGGTAATGTATGATACGAGGTTTAACGGCGGCAGACAAACCAATAATAAAAATTATGCGGTAAGATGGAAAGCACATGATAAAAGCAATGATCTATTAATGTTCAATTTAATGGACCATGCAAAAAATTACAACGATTATGTTGCCGCGGTTGTTAACCTAAAAGTACCAGGGCAAAATGTTGCATTTGCCTGCAAAAATGGAGATATTGCTATGCGTACACAAGGAGAGTGGCCGGCAAAGTGGAAAGGGCAGGGAGATTTTATTATGCCGGGTGTTGACAGTTCCTACATGTGGCAGGGAATGATTTCACAAAACGAAATTCCTTTTCAATATAATCCTGAAAGAGGATTTGTGAGTAGTGCAAATCAAAAACCAACTGACTCAACTTATCCATATTATTTGGGAAGGGAATATCCCGTAGCCCGTGGATTACTAATTAACAAGAGACTTTCTACCATGCAACAAATTACACCTCAGGATATGATGGCGCTGCAAACAGATAACTATAATATTTATGCGGAAGAACTGGTACCTGTCTTAATGAAAAAAATTAATGTACAGATGCTTAATGCAGATGAAATAAAATATTTTTCAATTTTAAGATCATGGAACTTTAGAAATGATGCAAGTTCTACCGGAGCCACTGTATACAATGAATGGTATAAAAAATTTAAAGCAGATGTTTACGATGATGAATTTGCAAAGGCGCCAAAGCCTATTCAATTGCCGTTTGAAAGTACCTTAATTGAAGCAACTTTAAGAGACAGCGCTTATAAATTTTTTGATGACATTAATACAACAAAAATTGAAACATTGGCTGATGAAGCAACAAAATCTTTTAAAGAAGCCGTAATTGTTTTAAAAGAATTAGAAGCAAAAGGAAATCTTGAATGGTGGAAAAATAAGGATACAAGAATTAACCATCTTTTAAAACAAGCCGCTTTTAGTCGATTACATTTAAATATGGGCGGCGGTAGAAATATGATTAACGCTACAACTGAGGACCATGGACCAAGCTGGAGAATGATCGTGAACCTTACTGCTAAAACAGAAGCTTATGGCGTTTATCCTGGAGGACAAAACGGAAACCCCGGCAGTAAATACTACGACAATTTTGTAGATAAATGGGCTGCAGGTAAGTATTATTCTTTGTGGATGATGAGCAGAGATGAAATAAAAGATAACCGTATTAAATGGGTTATGAATTTTGCTAACTAATTATTAAAACTCTAGATTATACTTTATGAAATTTTTTGTTTCCATTATATTGACGGCATTGTTAAGTTTTGCTTTGTGCCTTTTTTTACCATGGTGGGTTATTGCTATTGCTGGGTTTGCAGTGGCATTTGCAATGCCTCAAAAAGCGGGAATATCTTTTATTGCAGGGTTTTTAGCATTGTTTTTTTTATGGGCAGGCTTAAGTTTTTGGATGAGTGCTGCGAACAACCATTTGTTGGCCCATAAAATTTCAATGCTTTTTATTAAAGTTGATAATCCAATGTTATTGATTGCTGTTACTGGGCTAATAGGAGGTTTGGTAGCAGGTTTAGGGAGTTTAACTGGAAGGTTAAGCAGGAAACTTTTTACCGCGTAGATTGTTTTAATTTTTCTGTAACAGTTTCGGGTTTACTTTCGTTTGAACAAAAAACTGTTCATGCGTTTATTTTTATTTACCCTAAGTGTTTTTATTTTACAAGATGTTTCAGCACAAAAAATTTACGGAACTATATTTAATTCAAATGGCGACTTATTGCCATTTGCATCCATCACTATAAAAGGTACAACAAAGGGAACAAGTGCTAACGACAGGGCAAAATATGCACTTAATATTGCATCGGGTACATATTCCGTTGTTTGTCAAAATTTAGGTTACACTTCAGTTGAAAAAAAAGTAATTGTAAACAACGATATTGAATTATCTTTTGTGTTGACCGAACAACGGTTAAATATGGAAACCGTTGTTATAAAAAATGGGGGAGAAGACCCCGCTTATGAAATTATAAGAAATGCAATAAAAAAACGGAGCTTTTATGCAAACCAGGTGAAGGAATTTACTTGTAGCATTTATGGTAAGGATTTAATAAAATTAAAAACACTGCCTAAAAAAATATTAGGTCAAAAAATACCTGAGAGTGACAGAAAAGAAATGGGGCTAGACTCTATAGGTAGTGGAATAATTTACCTTTCGGAGTCTGTATCAAAAATTAGCGTTAAGCAACCTGATAAATTTAAACTAGAAGTTGTAAGTAGCAGAGTTAGCGGGAGCGGTAGTTTCGGTTTTAACTTTCCTTCGTTTATAAGTTTGTATAACAACAACGTAAAAATTTTTACAGAGAAGTTTAATCCGCGTGGTTTTATTTCGCCCATTGCAGACGGAGCTTTAAACTTTTATAAATTTAAATACCTGGGTACTTTTTTTGAAAACGGGCGTTCAATAAGTACGATTCAGGTAACACCGAAAAGAAAATATGAACCTTTATTTTCAGGCATCATTAATATAGTAGAAGACGAATGGAGTATTCAAGGTTTTGATTTGACTTTGACCAAAACATCACAGCTTGAAATAATGGATACTTTGAAAATATCACAGTTGCATGTGGAGGTTGATAATGACATAAGGCGTGTAAAAAACCAGTTGCTGCATTTTAATTTTAAACAATTAGGAATAGAAGCTGCCGGTAATTTTTTAACCGTATACACTGACTATAATTTGAACCCCAAATTCAGTAAAAAATATTTTGATAATATTGTTATTAAATACGACACAGGTGTAAATAAAAAGAATGCGGCTTATTGGGACAGTACACGAGCCGTGCCGCTGGAAAAAGAAGAACAACTGGATTATAAAAAGAAAGACAGTATTTATATTCAAAATAAAGACTCCTTGCTTTCAAGGCGTTCAATAGATTCCTTAAATAAAAATCAATCTAAAATAAAACCATTTGATATTTTTTGGAATGGGGTAAGAAGAAATCATTTTACTAAAACAAGTACTGTTTCGTGGGGAGTTGACCCTTTAATAAAAAATGCAGAATATAACCCTGCAGAAGGGGCTGTAGTGAACGTAAACGGGTATATAAATAAGTTTGGCAGCAAGAGCAGATCAGGAATTTCTTTTAGGCCATCGATTAGGTACGGCTTTAATAACACACATTTAAACCCACAGGCATCTCTTACTTTTTTTACAAGGGAACAGGATAGTGCAACTACTAAATTAAAGCGTTATTCTATTACTTTCAGCGGGGGTAAGAGAGTAACTGAGTTTAACAGAGAAGGAAACTTTCCGCCACTGAGAAATACCATCAGCACACTTTTTTATGGTAAAAATTATTTAAAAACTTACGAGAATTATTTTGGTAGCGTAGTCTACAACAGGCGCTTTGAAAATGGTTTGCGTTTTTCTGTGTACGGATTATATGAAAATAGAATTCCGTTAAATAACACAACCAATTTTACATTTTTTAAGAAAGATAGTATCAACATCAAACCAAATTATCCAACAGAAAAACTAACTACTCAATTTACACCACATAATGCGCTTATTGTAGGCTTTTCCCTCACATTTAAACCCGGGCAAAAGTTTATTCAATATCCGAATTACAAAGTTGGCATAGGTTCAAAATATCCAACTTTTGTTGTTAATTACACAAAAGGGATCAACAATGTTTTAAACAGTAATGTAGATTTTGACAAATGGCGTTTTTCAATTCAGGATGAGAAAAATTTAAAAATTGCAGGAAGCATTAAATACAAACTTGGTATTGGAGGATTTTTAAATAACAAAAAAGTATTTATACAGGATTTTCAACACTTTAACGGAAATCGGGTATTGTCTGCAAGTGAATATGTAAACAGTTTACAACTTGCATCCTACTATGCAAACAGCACTACAGAAAATTTTTATTCATTCGGGCATGTAGAACATCATTTCAATGGATTGTTTACAAATAAAATTCCACTTTTTAGAAAATTAAACTGGAATCTTGTTGCAGGAAGTAATGCTTTGTATATAAACAAAAAAGACAATTATATAGAAGTATTTGGTGGCCTTGAAAATATTTTTAAGATATTTAGAATTGATGCTGTTGTAGGATATGATAAGAATAATAATGTAGGTACAGGTATTAGAATTGGAGCAGGAGGTTTATTAGGTGCCAGCTTAAGCAGAACTTCGGGAGGCAGCAATAATACTTCCGTAAATTTTTAGGATTTTAAGTTTTTAAAAAAATTATAATAAATAACTTTGTAGCTAATATTTGGTTTGCCATGCAAGCATCCAATCATTTTTCATGATTTCTTTTCTTTAAAGAGAAGATCAAATTTAATAAACATGTCAGTTTTACACAACCGCCTTAGCCAGGCTGAGTTAAAAAAAATGCTCGTTGCAGAGACAGAGCCACGAATTAC
The DNA here is from genome assembly GCA_038227505.1 of Chitinophagales bacterium. Lineage (GTDB taxonomy): Bacteria > Bacteroidota > Bacteroidia > Chitinophagales > Chitinophagaceae > Ferruginibacter. Next base: position 5,209 of record JBBRPX010000139.1, on the reverse strand, counting down.
AATTTCATTTTACCGTTATTTTTTTATTGAAAATCCTATTGAGTTCAGAGATGATTTGTATAAGAAATTACATGCACTTAAAGTTTTTGGTAGAATTTATGTAGCCCACGAGGGCATTAATGCACAAATTAGCTTTCCCGAAAGCAATGCTGAAAATTTTAAGGTAGCAATTGACCGAACATCAGGACTACAAAACCTTCGCTTAAACATTGCTGTTCAGCATGAAGCTGTTGAAAATATGCGCCCTGCCGGCGGTAAAAGTTTTTGGGTACTAAAAATAAAAGTAAGAGATAAGATTGTTGCTGATGGTATTACAGACGAAGATTTTAACATGGCAAACAATGGGAGTTATGTTACCGCTGCTGCATTTAATAGTTTATCTGATGATGAAGACACAATTGTGGTAGACATGCGCAATCATTATGAATATGAAGTTGGACGTTTTGAAAATGCAATTGAAATCCCTAGTGATACGTTTAGGCAGCAATTACCAATGGCTGTTGAAATGCTAAAAGATAAAAAGGATAAAAATATAATAATGTATTGCACCGGGGGAATACGTTGCGAAAAGGCGAGTGCTTTTATGCTACACAATGGTTTTAAAAATGTTTACCATTTAGAGGGTGGTATAATTAATTATGCAAACAAAGTAAAAGAAGAGGGGCTTGCTAATAAATTTCATGGAAAGAATTTTGTTTTCGATGATAGGCTAGGGGAAAGAATAACAGATGAAGTAATAGCAAAATGTCACCAATGTGGTTGCGCTGCAGATACGCATACCAATTGCCTAAATGATGGCTGCCATTTGCTTTTTATACAATGTGAAAAATGCGCTCAAATTTTTAATAAATGCTGTAGCAAAGAGTGCAAAGAAATTTATGCATTACCCCAGCCAGAACAAAAAGAATTGAGAAAGGGAATTGATAAGGGAAATATGATTTTTAATAAATCACGGCAGCGAAGACCTTACTTTTAAATAAAAAAGTCCTTTTAAATATTTAAAAGGACTTTTTTATTTTTAAAGAAAGACGCCATCTTCGTCATGTGCAGAAAAATCATTGCTCTTTACAGGAGACTTTATTTTTGATTCTGCTGCTTTAAAACCAGGTGACAGTTTATCAGAAAATTGTTCAGCTATTTTATTAAAAGAAGAGTTTTTACCATCATCTTCATTTGAGATTAAAAGTTCATTTTCAGCTTTTAAAATAATTGACACGATACCACCTATTGCTGCACCAGCAAGGATTCCCAAAATAATGTTTGATTTTTTCATCCTTAATTTTAAATTATTATAATGGTCTTCTTCCCGAAATAACTCTAAATAATACTGCAACGATAGCAATCACTAAAAGTATATGAATAATACCTCCGGTGTAAAAGCCACCGAAAAAAGAGATCGCCCAGATTATAACTAAGATAACGGCGATGGTGTAAAGTAAACTGCCCATAATTTTGTTTTTAAAGTTGAAATAATTGTTTAGTTATTCTACATTAAAACCAAAATATATGCCACCCCCTTTTTTAACTAAGTTTTACACAACATAATTTGCCAATCGGGGACTTAATTCTACATAAAATTATCTCAATTTTTTTAAAGAAATTGAAACTAACTTAAAAATTTCTTCGTCGCTCGTCTTTTTTGCTACGAATTTTTTCCCGGTAATTTGTTCAAATAGTTCAATATATCGTTTACTAATTTGCTCCGTTTTTTGATCAGTCATTTCGGGAATTACCTGCCCGGGTTTCCCCATAAAGTTATTTTCCATTAACCACTCTCTAACAAATTCCTTGCTTAGTTGTTTCTGTTTTTCATTCTTTAATAATCTCTCATTGAATCCGTCTTTATAAAAATACCTCGATGAGTCGGGAGTATGTATTTCATCCATCAAATAAATTTCACCATTTATTTTTCCAAATTCATACTTGGTATCGGCCAAAATTAAACCCTGTTTTTCTGCTAACTCTTTTCCATTTTCAAATAACTGTAAAGCATATTTTTCCAAAATTGCCCATTCCTTTTCTGTCGCTAATTGTTGTTTAATAATTTCGCTTTTACTGATGTCTTCATCGTGCCCTTCATGAGCTTTTGTAGATGGAGTAATAACTGGCTTTTCAAAAAAATCATTTTCTTTCATTCCTTCGGGTAATTCTACCCCACATAATATTCTTTTACCCTCTTTGTAAGTGCGCCATGCATGTCCTGTTAAATTACCTCTTACCACCATCTCAATAGGAAATGGAATACATTTTTTTCCGATACTTACGTTCGGTACCGGCACTTCTAAAAGCCAATGTGGACAAACAGCTTTACATTCATTTAACATGTATGCAGCAATTTCATTTAAAACTTGCCCTTTAAAAGGAATGGTACGAGGTAAAATTACATCAAAAGCCGAAAGACGATTGCTTGTAATCATTACTAAAATATCGTTATCGATTGTATATACATCTCTTACTTTTCCACTATAAAAATTTGTAAGCCCATCAAAATTAAATGCCGCCATAATGCTAAAATAGCATGAACCTTTGAAACAAGGTATCTTCTTTTTAAATTTAATATGCACAATAGTGTTAAAATAAAATTTTATAACATGATAACAATGCTTATTTTGGCAGATTATTTAAAACCACAAACCAAAAGTATATGAGAAAGTTTACAAGCTATATGTTTACTATGCTGGTGGCTGTCGTCTTTTCGATGTCAGCTAATGCGCAAAATGTAACTATCAGCGGTAACGTAAAAAACACAGCTTCTACAGAGAATGCAGCCGCAGTGTCCGTTACTATCAAAGGAACCGATGCAGGAACCTTTACAGATGAAAAAGGAAATTTTTCAATTACGACAAAGTCTTTGCCTGTTACATTAATTTTTTCTTCAGTAGGTTATACTACTCAGGAGGTTGCTGTAACCGGCGCCGGACAAAGAATAAATGTAAATTTTGTACCAACGGATGCGTTGGGCCAAGAAGTTGTAGTTTCTGCAACTCGTGTGGCACAAAGTATTTTGGAAATTCCGGTATCTATTGAAAGGGTAAGTGCAGCTGCAGTTCGTACTGCACCAGCCGCTAGCTATTACGATATTGTTGCTAACTTAAAGGGAGTTGATATAACAACATCTTCCTTAACTTTTAAAACACCTACAACCCGTGGTTTTAACGGGAGTGGAAATCTTCGTTTCAACCAACAAATGGACGGCATTGATAACCAAGCTCCAGGTTTAAATTTTTCAGTAGGTAGTATTGTCGGCGTTTCACAATTAGATGTAGATAATATAGAGTTGTTACCAGGTGCTTCTTCTGCATTATACGGCCCTGGTGGGATGAACGGAACTTTACTAATAAATAGCAAAAGCCCTTTCAAATACCAAGGCTTATCTGCCGAAATAAAAACTGGTATTATGCACACCGACAAGAGAGAGCGTCCAACATCTCCATATTACAACTGGAGCATGCGTTGGGGTAAAAAAATCTCTGAAAAATTTGCTTTTAAACTTACTGGAGAAGTAATATCTGCTAAGGATTGGATAGGAGATGACTATAGAAATTACAAAGGTTTAGGAGTTGCAGGTTCACCTTCATTTGGCACTAGAGAATCAGACGCTAATTACAACGGCATAAATGTTTATGGCGATGAAACAACAACTGATATCCGTCCTATTTTGGCAGGTATTGGCGCACCGGCAGGTTACCTTACAGCACCAATAAATGTGTCTCGTACAGGTTACAATGAGAGAGACGTAATAAATCCTAACACCGTAAATTTCAAAGCTACAGGTGCTTTGCATTATAAAATAACGCCTAAAATTGAGGCTATTGCAGCTGCATATTTTGGTACAGGAAGTAGCACTTATACCGGGAGCGACAGGTATTCATTAAAAGATTTAAAAATTGCGCAGTATAAAGTTGAATTAAATAATAAAAACTGGTATGTTAGAGCCTATACAACACAAGAGAACGCAGGCCAGTCTTTTAATGCAACTGTTACTACACGTTTGTTAAACGAAGCATGGAAAGCATCTCCACCAAAACCAAACAGCGGTGGTACAATAGGTTTGCCTGAAATTGCTGCATCTTGGTATGGGCAATATTCAATCGCTTATCTCTCTGCATTGCAACTAGGTAAATCACAATTTGAAGCACAAAATATTGCTCGTGCTACTGCCGATGTTGGTAGACCTGCAGCAGGAAGCCAGCAGTTTAAAGATATTTTTAATAGAGTAAGATCTATTCCTATTAAAAATGGCGGTGGATTGTTTTTAGATAAAACAAATCTTTACAATGCAGAGGGACAGTTAAACCTTACACAATACACAAATAAAGTGGCCGATATAATTATTGGTGGTAATTTTAAAAGATATGTATTAAATTCTGAGGGCACTTTGTTTGCTGATACTGCAGGTACCATAGGAATAAATGAATACGGTGGTTATGTACAGGCTAGTCGCCAGGTTGTAAAGGGTTTAAAACTTACTTTAGCCGGTAGATATGATAAAAACGAAAACTTTGAAGGTCGCTTTACACCAAGAGCAACTGCTTTAATTAAAATTGCAGAAAATAAAAATGTACGTTTATCGTATCAATCAGCTTATCGTTTCCCATCTACACAACAGCAGTATATTGATCTTTCAGTAGGTGGCGGTACCCGTCTTACAGGTGGTAACGCATTACTTGCAAATAAATATAATTTTATAGGTAACCCATCTTACTCATACGAAAGTTTACAAAAAGGTACACCGGTAAGAGTTACAGATTTTAGTTTTAAGCCAGAATCGGTGTCTACTTATGAGTTAGGTTACAAAGGTCTTCATTTTGGAGACAAATTGTTAATTGATGTTTACGGTTATTATGGTCAATACAAAGATTTTATTAGCCGTACTATTATTGTGCAATCAAGGACCGGTTCTGCTATAACAAGGGCCGACACTTCTAAAGGATTAACCTATTCTATACCGGTTAATAACAGCAAAAAAGTGAAAACAAGTGGTTACGGAATAAGTTTAGATTACAGACTTCCAAAGGGTTTCATTATCGGTGGAAATTTCTCATCTGACGAAATAGGAGATATTGACAGAGGATTTTATTCATTTTTTAATGCTCCAAAATTTCGTACAAATGTAACTCTGGCTAACAATGGTTTTGGTAAAAACAAAGCTTACGGTTTTAATGTAACATACCGTTATCAAGATGCATTTAATTATCAGGGAGATTTT
>JBBRPX010000138.1:0-9831 GCA_038227505.1 Chitinophagales bacterium | reverse complement strand
GAATTACCATATTGAAATTATAGAGTGATAAAAATGATTTGTATGAGCATCAATGTTTTATATTAAGAAGAAATAGAAGAAACTTTAACCCACACAGATTTATATTTGCTCATCAGCACACTACCTAATATATTAAACACACCAATAGAATACATCACCGGTATTTCTGCGCAGCGTGGCGAAATGCTGCGCAAAGAATTAAACATTCTTAGCTACAACGATCTGCTGCACCATTTCCCATTTAGGCATGTAGATAAAACGCAGGTTGATGCCATTGCATCACTTACAATGCAGCATGAATACGCTTATGTTGCAGGTATTTTATTAAGCCTCGATTTAATGGGAGAGGGCCGAAGCAAACGGCTAGTTGGTAAATTAAAAGACAATACCGGGCTCATAGAATTGGTATGGTTTCAGGGAATAAGTTATGTTGAAAAACTAATGCATGTAGGGCAGCAATATTTACTTTTTGGCAAACTGAGTTTTTTCCTGGGTACCCCACAAATCGCACATCCTGAAATAGAAAATTTTTCGCCGCAAAAAATGGCTGGTAAACCCAGTTTAGAACCCATTTACCCTTGTACAGAAAAATTAAAATCAAGAGGAATAAATGGCAATAATTTTGGAAAATTTACTGCTGAATTATTTACTCGAATAAATATCAAAGACCTGCCTGAAAGCCTTCCCAACCATATTATTGAGCAGTACAAATTAATGCCTCGCTTCGATGCTTACAAACAAATTCATTTTCCATCCTCTGAAAGGAACTACGAACTTGCTTTGCGCCGGTTAAAGTTTGATGAACTCTTTTTTGCCCAATTAAGAATGAACCTGGTGAAGTTGCAGCGGCATAGGTTTAGCAGGGGTAATATTTTTGACAAAGTGGGCGATTTGTTTAATAATTTTTACAATAGCTACTTACCCTTTACATTAACGAATGCACAAAAAAGGGTATTAAAAGAAATACGAAAAGATACAGGCAGCGGCAGACAAATGAACAGGCTCTTACAGGGTGATGTAGGCAGTGGTAAAACAATGGTAGCATTGCTTTGTATGCTTATTGCTGCTGATAATAATTTTCAAAGTGTGCTAATGGCGCCCACAGAAATACTGGCGCAGCAACATTTGCTAAGCATCAAAGAATTATTAAATGATATGCCTGTAAATGTGCAGTTGTTGACCGGTTCAGTAAAAGCCAAAGCACGCAGACAAATTTTGGCAGATGCTGAAGATGGTTCAATAAATATTTTAATTGGAACCCATGCGGTTATTGAAGACAAAGTAAAATTTAAAAACCTTGGGTTTGCGGTAATTGATGAGCAACATAAGTTTGGTGTAGCACAGCGGGCGCAGTTGAGAGATAAAAATGTTATTCCGCCCCATATTTTGGTTATGACGGCAACACCAATACCCCGCACATTGGCATTAACCGCCTATGGCGATTTAGATTATAGTGTAATGGATGAATTGCCGCCGGGTAGAAAACCAATATTGACAACACATAGAAATGAAAGTGCACGGCCCCAGGTGATGGATTTTATAAAAGAAGAAATTGAACTCGGTAGACAAACCTACATTGTTTATCCATTAATTGAAGAGAGCAGTGCTATGGATTATGAGAATTTGATGAAGGGTTACGCAGAAGTAAAATCTTTTTTCCCTGAGCCAAAGTATTGGATAAGTATGGTACACGGTAAACAGGCACCTGAACAAAAAAAAGCGAATATGCAACGATTTGTAAAAGGTGAAACAAATATTATGGTGAGCACGACCGTAATTGAAGTCGGTGTAAATGTACCAAACGCATCAGTAATGGTAATTGAGAGTGCTGAAAAATTTGGACTTTCACAATTGCACCAATTGAGAGGCAGAGTAGGGCGTGGGGCTGATAAAAGCTATTGCGTTTTACTGACAGGCAATAAATTGTCAAACGATGCCAGAGAGCGAATGAAAATAATGGTAGCCACCAACGATGGTTTTGCCATAGCAGAAAAAGACCTTGAAATTAGAGGGCCTGGTGAAATAGAAGGCACAAGGCAAAGTGGCGCATTAAACTTTATGCTCGCAAGCCTAGTCAATGATAAAGCTATGCTGGAAGTCGCAAAAATTACTGTTGAGAAATTATTGGATGTTGATCCGGATATATTGCTTGAAGAAAACCTGCCAGTAAAAAGTTTTCTAATTTCGCAAAAAGGTAAAACAAAGTGGAGTAAGATAGCATAGGATTTGTAACACTTCGTTAAACAACAAAATCTATTACGAATTTCTAAAACAGAAGGTATTCTTTCTACGTTTATTTAAGTAAATTGTACATAAATTTTTCCCATTGAGCTGCACAACAAAATCTTTCTTATCTTTTTTCATTTTTCTTGCCTTGTTTTTTCAAAATGAAAAGATACAGGCGCAAATGGAATTCGTGCAAAATAAAGGCCAGTGGGATAAAAAAATTAATTATCGTAGTGACTTTAACAATGGGTCATTTTTTCTTGAAAGCAAAGGTTTTACAGTTTTAATGCACAAGGCGGATGATGTAATAAAACTATCAGAATATACCCATGGAACCTCAAAAAAAATATATTCAAAAGGAAATAATCCCGATACTTTTACGCTTCATTCAGCAGCTTATAAAGTAACTTTTTTAGGAGCTAATACAGCTGCCGAACGAATGCCTGATAAACCTTCCGTTTCATATAACAACTATTTTATTGGCAACGATCCATCTCAATGGGCAGGTAATTGTAAAATATTCGGTGCAGTAACGTATAAAAATATCTATCCTAATATTGACTTAAGATATTACAGCGATAAAGACCAGCTTAAATATGATTTTATTGTAAAACCCGGTGGCAACCCGGCAGCTATTGCCATGCGTTACGACGGCGCAACTTCGCTTTCAATAAAAGAAAAAGAACTAATTATACAAACATCCGTTGGCGATGTAAGAGAGTTAGCACCTTATTCCTACCAAACAGGCTTGGCCCGTTCTTCAGCCATCAATGCAAAATATGTTGTAAGGGACAATGTGGTAACTTTTAATGTAGATAAATATGATGATAAAGCAACGCTGGTTATTGATCCACAAATAATTTTTGCATCACTTTCAGGCAGTACCGCTGACAATTGGGGTTACACAGCAACACCGGGCCCTGACGGAACTTTTTTTGCAGGTGGAATTGTATTTGCATCTGGTTTTCCGGTTTCGCCCGGGGCTTTTCAAACTCAATTTAAAGGAGGTGTTACAGAAGGTGGGTTTGGTGGTGTGGATATGGCCATTTTTAAATTTTCTGCAGATGGCAGCCAGCGGGTTTATGCAACTTATATTGGGGGTGGCGATGGTAACGAGCAACCTCACAGCATGATAACAGATGCTGCCGGAAATTTAATTATTGCTGGTAGGAGTAATTCATCTGATTATCCTACGCTGTCTCTCAAAACACTTTCAGACCCAGGTAAAAGTTTTGATATTGTAATCACTAAATTAAATGCCACAGGCAGCGCATTAATTGGTTCTGTAAAAATTGGCGGTATAGGTGATGATGGTGTTAATATAAGACCAAAGTATTCAGACCCCCGTGGCCCTGACAGACTAAGGAGAAACTATGGCGATGATGCAAGAAGTGAAGTTATTTTGGATGCCAATAACAATATCTATTTGGCCTCATGTACCCAATCAAATAACTTTCCTACTTTATTAGCAGCGCAAGGAACTTTTGGCGGTACGCAGGATGGTGTTATTTTAAAACTTACGCCCAATCTTTCAAGTCTTTTATTCTCAACTTATTTTGGTGGGTCGGGTGACGATGCTTGTTTTGTAGCGGCAATTGATCCTGTTACACAAAATTTATATGTTGGCGGTGCCACTTCAAGTACTGATTTACCTGGCAATAAGGCTGGAGTAATAAGCCCGATTTCTCAGGGAAATATTGATGGTTTTGTTACGATACTTCCTCCATCAGGGTTATCATTCTTAAAAACAACTTATTTAGGTACTACAGCTATTGATCTTATTTATGGGTTAAAATTTGATAAAATTGGCTTCCCGTATGTTATGGGTACAAGTACAGGAAACTGGTTTGTATCAGGTAACGTGGGGTTTAAAAATGACGGAGCAAAACAATTTATTTCAAAATTAAAACCTGATTTGTCAGATTATGTCTATTCTACCGTTTTTGGTAAAAGTGGCAGCGATCCAAGTATTTCTCCCATTGCTTTTTTAGTGGACCGCTGTGAAAATGTTTATGTATCGGGCTGGGGTGGTGGTATAAATGTAGACCAGGGTTATTCTACAGGAAACACATCTGGCTTGCCTGAAGTAAATCCACTCTCACCAATACCTGCTCCAGATGGCAGGGATTTTTATTTCTTCGTCTTAAAAAAAGATGCTTCGTCACAATTATTTGGTTCCCACTTTGGTGAAAATGGTGGACTTGGAGATCACGTTGATGGCGGTACAAGTCGTTTTGATGCCAACGGTGTTATATACCAGGCAATTTGCGCCAATTGCCAAGGCAGAGTTTCCAACCCACAAATATTTTTTCCGGCAACAGCCAATGCGTGGGCAAGAATAAACGGTGGAAGTGGCTGCAACCAAGGTTCTGTAAAAATAGAAATGAATTTTGCCGGTGTGTCGGCTGAAGTTCAAGCTGCAATAGATGGTGATATAAAGGATACTGTTGGCTGCATACCACTCACTGTAGATTTCAAAGACCTTCGGGGAAAGGGTGTCAAATATTATTGGAATTTTAATTCAACAGCAAATCCAAATGGAGTAGATACAATCACTGCAAACCCTGCAGCTATATTTACTTTTAACAATGTAGGAACCTATAGGGTTCGTTTAATTGCTGAAGATTCCAGTACATGTAATATAAGAGACACATCGTACATAACAATAACAGCAGGCGATAATAAAGTCAGACCTAGCTTTGCAAAAAGTAAATTACCACCATGCGACAGTACAATTTATAGATTCACAAATACTTCATCTTCGAGCGCAGGGTCATCATTTACAAGTCAATCTTTTGTTTGGGACTATGGCGACGGCTCCGCTTTAGATACCGCAGCTTTAACGCCTGACAGAATACACCGGTTTCCCGGGCCTGGAACCTATTTCGTAAAATTATCTGTTATAGATGCAAGGTTTTGTAATGCACCCGCTACATTAATTGATACCCTCAGAATTAATTCAGCCGTAGTGGCTTTGCCCGCAAAAATTGCGTTAGGATGTATAGGTGATACAATTAAATTTAAAAATAATTCTCTTGGGGGTCTTTCATGGTCATGGCATTTTGGTGATCCTGCTTCCGGTACAAACGATTCATCTGCAAACTTTGAGCCTACCCATATTTATAACACAGCAGGTTCTTACATTTATTATCTCATAGCATTCGATTCTACAACTTGTAATAAGGTTGATACGTCTGACTTTTTTACGATTGTAATAAAAGAAAAACCACAGGCTTTGTTTACATGGGCACCAAATCCGCCTGAGCCAAATGTTCCCGTAAGGTTTACCAACCTTTCTACATTTGCTGACAGTTATTTGTGGGAGTTTGGCGATGGTGAAACATCTACATTGTTTGCGCCGGTGCACGAATATAATGTCACGGGTAAATACACTGCAAGGCTTACTGCATTCAGCAAAGCCGGCTGTTCTGCCATGTATGATTTACCTGTAGATGTAATAGTTAACCCTTTACTTGATGTGCCAAATGCATTTACGCCGGGCAGGTTTGGGTTAAACAGTGTAGTTAGTGTGCGTGGTTTTGGTATAACAAAAATGGACTGGAAAATTTACAATCGTTGGGGCCAATTAATTTTTCAATCAACTAGTAAAACTATGGGTTGGGATGGTACCTTTAAAGGACGATTACAGCCAACAGATGTTTACGGATATACGCTTGATGCGGAATTTAGTGACGGGAAAAAGTTGAGAAAAACCGGAGATATAACTTTGCTCAGATAACTCTGAACGTATGTGTTATCTAATAGGTTAGTATAAATAAAAGCATATAATTTAAATAGATTTTCATTTTTTTAAAAATTTAGTTGAAGCAGATAAAAAAAATATTGATCATACAAATTATTTTGTTCACAGGGTTAATTTCCTTTGGGCAAGATTTACATTTTTCTCAATTTTTCAATTCTCCGCTTACAACAAATCCTGCAAATACCGGCTTTATTCCGGATGCTGATTATCGCTTTGGCATTAACTATAGAAACCAGTGGAGCAGTATCCTTTCTGCCCCATATAAAACCATTAGTGCTTATGGTGACGCCCAATTTTTTAGAGATAAATTAGAAAATGGATGGTTAGGATTGGGTGGGGTTTTGCTCAGTGATCAAGCAGGTAGCGGTGGTTTAAGATCAGATAAATTTTATGGTTCAGTTGCCTACCATCAAATGCTTGGGTTAAGCAGTTTGTTAAGTGCCGGTTTTAATGTAGGTTATGTGTCAAAAAGAATTGATCCAAGTGCTTTAAAATTTCCTGATCAGTTTAACGGTAAATTTTTTGATGGTACTACCACAACCGGTGTTCAATTTACAAACCTAAATATTAAGTATTTTGATATGCAGGTAGGTTTAAACTATGCGTATTTTCCAAAAGAGGATATTTATATTAATGCGGGCTATTCTATTCACCATGTAAATAAACCTAAAGAAAGTTTTTTTGGTGATAACACAACGGCCGGTAAAATTCCTATAAGGCAAATCGGATTTGTAAATGCCATCTTAAAAGTTAATCCACGAGTAATTATTAACCCAAATATTTACTTTACAACCCAAGCACGGGCCATCGAATTAAATGGGGGTATAAATGCTAATTACAATCTTTCTGAATATGGAGAAAGCCAGTTAATAGCAGGTTTATATTATCGTTACAAAGATGCCGTTATCCCTACTATAGGCTTTGAAACAAAGGGCACGGCATTTACATTTAGTTATGATGCTACTACTTCCTCTCTAAAAACTTTTAATAATTACCGAGGTGCAGCAGAATTCAGCATAGTAAAAAAAGGTTTTTATCCTAGTAACAGCGACAGGCAAACTTTGTGTCCAAAGTTTTGATTTTTAAATAACCCACTTTCCGATTTTTTTATATGGTAAAGAAATTCCTTTATCAGCTTTTAAAAATTCCTATATAAAGCCGAACTTTGTTAAAAATTTATTTTCATGACTATTGTTGCAGACAGAACTACAGATTACCGTGAACATCTATCAGCATTTAAAATTATTGTAGGAGATGCTTATGTTTTTACTGACGAGGAGATGCTGGATAATTGTGCCAAAGATGAAACTGAAAATCTTTATTTTTTACCCGATATTGTTATAAAGCCCCGCACTGCCGAAGAAATAAGTGAGGTAATGAAGATTTGCAATGCAAACAAAATCCCTGTTACACCGAGAGGTGCCGGCACGGGTTTAAGTGGTGGGGCATTGGCACATAATGGCGGTGTTGTAATCTCTTTTCAACGAATGAACAGTATACTGGAAATTGACGAAAGAAATTTACAGGTTACTACAGAGCCGGGCGTCATTACGCAGGTGTTGCAGAATGCTGTAAAAGAAAAAGGCCTGTTTTATCCGCCCGACCCAAGTAGTTACGGAAGTTGTTTTATTGGTGGAAATATAGCTGAAAATAGTGGTGGTCCCAAGGCAGTAAAATATGGTGTTGTAAAAGATTATGTTTTAAACCTGCAGGTTGTTTTGCCAACCGGAGATATAATTTGGACGGGTGCAAATGTTTTAAAAAATTCAACAGGTTATAATCTTACACAACTTATTGTTGGGAGCGAAGGTACATTAGGGCTTGTTACAAAAATTGTTTTAAAACTTATTCCACATCCAACTCACGATCTTTTGATGCTCGTGCCATTTAATGATTTAGAAAAAGCAGGAGCCGCAGTCAGTGCTATTTTTCGTGCAGGCTTTACACCGAGCGCATTGGAATTGGTAGAAGCAAATGCATTAAAAATTGTAAGCAAATTTGTAGACAGCAGTTCCGTAAAAATTGATGATGATGTGGCTGCTCATATTATTATAGAAGTTGACGGAAATGATATGGATGTCTTAATGAAAGATATGGAAGCCATTGCAAATGTACTTGCAGGGTTTGACTGTGGGGAAATTTACTTTGCAGATGATGCACAACAAAAAGCAGAACTATGGAAACTGAGAAGAAGGGTTGCCGAAGCGGTAAAAATTGATGGCTATACAATTGAAGAAGATACGGTGGTACCAAGGGCTGCACTGCCTGCTCTAATAAAAGGAATAAAAAAACTAAGCATTGAATATGATTTTGAGGTCGTTTGCTATGGCCACGCAGGAGATGGCAATTTGCATGTACGCATAAAAAAAGAAGGTTGTGTTTATAGTCTTAATAATGAAAAGATAATTCCGGCATTAAAGGCACTTTTTATTCTCATTAAATCGCTTGGCGGCACAATCAGCGGTGAGCATGGCATCGGGCTTATACAAAAAGAATTTATACCAATTATGTTTGATGAGATAACTTTAAATATAATGCGTGGAATTAAAAAAACTTTTGACCCAAATAATATTTTAAATACTGGTAAAATTTTTGATCAGCATTAAACACTTAGATTTGATCGAGGTCAATTTAAATTAATAATATTTTATGAAGAAATCGTTGATGTTGTTTTTCTGTATTAGTTCATTGCTTTTTCGTGCAAATGCTCAAACAGAAAAAAAAGAAGTGGTTGAAGAAGTGAAAAAAGGTGGACTTAAAAAAGAAAATTTATTTACCGGAGGCAATGTTGCACTTGGTTTAGGTTCAGGTAATTTTTCGGTAGGTGTAGGTCCTTATTTTGGTTACAGTTTAAATAAATATATTGATGTGGCTGTTGGTTTAAACTATAGTTATATTTCGCAGAGAGATTATTACACAACTCAAAAACTACGTCAGTCGGTAATTGGTCCCAGTGCGTTCGTGCGCTTATATCCTGTAAAATTTTTGTTTGCGCAAGGTCAATATGAGTATAATTTTATTAAATACAAACAAATTTATGGTAATGGTATTCCTGACAATGTATATAAATTTAATGTGCCAAGTTTTTTAATAGGACCCGGCTTTGCGAGTGGCAGAAATGCTGACAGCAAAAGCTTTTACTACATTTCAGTTTTGTTTGATGTTATAAAAAATGTCAACTCTCCATATACTGATAACCTTGGTCGTGTAACACCTATTTTTCGTGCAGGCTACAATATCGCTTTGTTTCAAGGCAATGGCGGCATCGGTAATAATAGAAGGAACGAAAGAGAAAGACGAAGATTTTAAAGGTATTTTAAAAGCATTTCAGGCTCGTTTATTACAGTCATTTGTTCAAGTGGATGGTTGTATAAAAAACCTTCGTCATGCAAATGCGTTATGTGTGCAACAAGGTGATTGTAAAAACCTGCAGAGTTTAAAATAAATATTTGTTTGCTATGGATTTTTAATTGGTTCCAGGTAAGCATTTCAAAAACTTCGTCCAAAGTTCCATAACCTCCAGGTAAAATTATTGCTGCATCACATCTTTCATAAATCATTTTTTTTCTGCTATGCATTCCATCAACCACATGCGTCTCTGTGAGTGACTCATGTATAACTTCTTTTGTTTGTAACAATTCTGGAATAATACCGGTTACATTTCCATTATTTTCCAAAGCAGCATTTGCTATGGCGCCCATTAAGCCTCTGTTGCCGCCACCATAAATAACATCAATATTTTTTTCTGCCAGCATTTTTCCAAGTACTCTGGTGTGTTCTTCATACAATGGATTGTTACCAAGTTTACTTCCACAAAACACTGCAATTGCTTTTATACTCAT
>JBBRPX010000137.1:0-10019 GCA_038227505.1 Chitinophagales bacterium | reverse complement strand
TTGGTGTTTTAGATGCCACACAAGCAGTACAATTAGGCTACGAAGCCAATGTAAACCGTTACGGATCTGCAGGAGCAAATACGGTAAATTTTCTGGCTGCAACAGGTGGTACAGCAAAAAATGGTATAGTTGATCCTTTGGTAAATACAGACTGGCAGAATTTAGCTTTTAGGCAAGGGTTTGTAAGAAATTATGACCTTTCTGTTTCTGGAGGTAATGAAAAAACAACATTCTTAATGTCTGGCGGCTATAACAAAATGGAAGGACATGTTGTAGCTTCAGATTTTGAAAAGGGCGTTTTTAGACTGAATTTAGACCATAAAGTTGACAGCAGGCTATCTGTAGGTACAACTTTATCAATGAGCAGCTATACACAAAACGGTGTTTTAAATGGAGGTAGTTTCGGAAACCCTACTAGAAGCTCATTTTTATCTTTTCCGACAAATACCCCTTATCTGGCTGATGGAACTACTTATCGCAGACAGGGTGCCGGTACCTGGTTTGGTGGTATTGATAACTTTCTTTCGTACACAGAAAACGATTTAAGTGTGTCTAATACCAAAAGTTTGGTTGGGGGTGTGAATCTTACTTATAAACTCAGTAAGAGTTTTACTTTCAGAAGTACATTCAGCACCAATTACAGCACTTCTCAAGAAAAACAATTTAACGACCCACGCTATTCCGGTGCATCTACCAACGGGTCAGTTTCTAAATTTACAAGGCAAATAACTGACTTTCAAACAAACCATGTTTTAAATTATAACCAGGCATTTGCGGGTCGCAAGCATGTGGTAAGTGGCTTATTAGGTTATGAGTACAGGGTAAATAAAAATGAATCATTTGGTGCATTTGGTCAGGGCCTGCCATTACCTCAGTTTACTACCTTAAGTTCTACGGCAACACCCCAAGCTCCTTTTGAAGGGTTTTCAGATTTTAAACTTTTAGGCACATTTGGAAAACTTGGGTATACTTATAATGATAAATACATACTGGCAGTTACCGGCCGCAGAGATGGCTCATCGAGATTTGGAAAGGGCAATCGTTATGGTTTTTTCCCTTCTGCATCTGTGGCATGGCGCTTATCTAATGAAGAAGGAATATTTGGATCAAGCTTTAAACAAAAAAATGACATCAAATTACGTTTTTCATACGGTATTACAGGAAGCCAGGATGTTTTAGGTGCCTATGGCAACAGAGGTTTGTTTGGCTTAAGTGGTGAATATTTAGGTGCTTCAGGCGGTACACCAACACAGTTGGAAAATAAAGATTTGAGTTGGGAGGAAAATGAAACTTACAATGCAGGCATTGATGTTACTACATTAAACAGAAGGGTTTCTTTAGAGGTAGACGTGTATAAATCTAACAGAAGCAAATTGTTGCTTGCTGTACCAATACCCTCTACGAGCGGTTTTTCTACCATCAACAAAAACCTTGGAAGAGCAGAAGTAAAAGGTATAGATGTTGGAATAAGAACAATAAATGTTGACGGAAAAAACTTTAAATGGTCAACAAATTTCAACTTTGCTTACAACAAAAATAAGATAATTGATTTAGGACCTGGTGTTACACAGATTGGTACTCTTTATAAAGTAGGCAACCAGTTAAATTCTATTTTTACCCAAAAATATGCTGGCGTAAACCCTGCTGATGGCAGACCAATGTATTATGATACCCTAGGAAACATTACTTACCAGCCTCAATTGAGAGACAGGTATTATTTAAATGGATCTTTAGACCCAACCTTTAACGGTGGTATGACCAACATTGTATCGTACAAAGGATTTGAACTGCGCTTTCAGTTTATTTACCAGGGAGGTAACTACATTCAAAATTCAGATGCAGCCTTTTTACAAAGAGCGGGTTCTACATTTGACAGAAACCAGATTGCATTTCAAATTGAAAGATGGCAGAAGCCTGGTGACATAACCAGAGTGCCGAGACCTTATGCCGGTGGTACACAACCAAATGCAAACTCAAACAGTTTAGCGAGCGATCGTTTTTTTGAAAGAGGAGATTTTGCACGTTTGAAAGAAGTTACCCTCACATATAATTTCAGCAAAGAGGCAATAAAAAGTCTAAAATTATCTGCTGCATCATTTTATGTAAGTGGGTTTAACTTGGCAACCTGGAGCAATTATACCGGTTACGATCCTGAATTGCAAGGGTTTGATTTTGGCACTTACCCACAAGCAAAACAAATGCTTGTTGGTATTAACGTAACATTTTAAAAATACACTTATGAGATACAAATATTTAAATAAAATTGCAATTTTTGCAACTTTGGTTCTGTTGTTTTCCAGCTGCAAAAAGCCATTGGAAACAACGCCAAAAAACAGTCTTGATCTAACCTTTGCATTAAATACAAAGGAGGGTTTGCAAGCAACATTGGTTGCTGTTTATAACTCTTTGCAGGGTAGTAATTACTATGGTAGAGATTTTTTAGTGGTGCCTGAATTGCTAGCTGATAATTGCGAAATAACAGTAGGAAACACCAATAGGTTTATTACGCAGGGTAACAATACACCCGGAGCTCATGTGAATATATGGGCTGCAGCATACGCTAATATTAACAGGGCGAATATTATTTTGACTTATATAGATGCTTCACAATCTACGGCAGCTGAAAAAGTTCAGGCAAAAGGGGAGGCTTATTTTTTAAGGGCGTTGATGTACCATGATCTCGTAAAAACATATGCAAGGTCTCCGTTATTTTTAAGTTCAGGAACAGGCGGTAGCTTTAATTTAGGTGTTCCAATAATCACCACACCCGTTATTACCGGTGATGCTATAACTTTTCCAAAACGTAATACCATTGCAGAAGTATACACACAAATAATGCAGGACATTAATAGTGCAAACTCAATGTTATCAAATGCAGGACTTGCATACAAACCAAGAAAAGTAGCTGTACAAGCTTTGGCTTCAAGGGTTGAATTGTACAATGGCAACTGGGCACAAAGTGAAAGATGGGCTGATTCTGTTATTTTGCAAAATGCCGTACCACTTGCCCCTGCATCAAACTATTTTAATACCACTTCGGTTGCACCTGCCTGGGGAAATGGACATGCAGAAACAATTTTTGGACTATCATACCAAACAGGTGAAAACAACCCTGGTGGCGAGGGTCTTCAATATATCTATTACCGCAATTTGCCGTCTATACAAGGTTATGCCGATGCAACAACACAAGCATCTTTAAGAACTGCTTTGGGCGTTGTTGGTACAACGTCATCTGATCTTCGCTTTACAAACTTGGTGAGTGTACAAACAAAATCCAGCCAACAGGTTTTCTTTACAAAAAAATGGCCTGGTTTAAGGCAACTTGGACAGGATGATATTATGATTCTAAGAACATCTGAAGTTTATTTAAACCGTGCAGAGGCAAGAGCAAGACAAGGCGGTGCTAAAGAAGCACTTGCAATAGCTGATGTAAATTTAATTAAAGCAAGAGCAGGCATACCAACACTTGTTGTATCTGGTGGGCTTACAGGGAATGCATTAGTTGCTGAAATATTGAAAGAGCGTCGTGTGGAGTTGGCTTATGAAGGACATAGATTGTTTGATTTGGTACGCAATGGATTAGACGTAAACAAGAACCCCAGCAACATTGTATTTGGCACCAATGCATACAATTTTTTAATTGCTCCTATTTTGCAGGCCGATGTTGATGCCAATCCACAACTTATTAAAAACCCTGGTTATTAAACTTTAAATTTAAAAAGATGATAAATAAAATTATAAATGTAGGAAGAATAGGGGTTGTATTGGGTATGATGGTGTTTGCTGCAGGTTGTGTAAAAGATACTACTAATACAACCTATGCAGGACCTGACTTGGTTGAATTTGCAAACCCAAATTATATTGCGCCTTTAAACCCAACTGCTAAAACTGTTGCAACTACTACTACGCCGAAGAACGACAGTATGTACATACAATTGGTTGGCGCACAAAGGACAAGCGGAACAAAGGTTACTTATGAAGTTGATGCAGCTTCAACTGCTGTGCTCGGAACAGATTACAGCATCAGCACGCCATCTCCGCTGGAAATTGCGGCAAGTACAAGTGGTGTGAAAGTTAGGTTGGTAATAAACAAAGTAACGGCACAGAAAAAAATCATTGTTAATTTAACGGGTGGTGATAATGTAACACCAAGTGCAAATTTTAAGATTTTTACATTTACTTTAAATCCTTAATATTTTCGTACCAAGTATCACCAAAGTATTTGGTTACAAAGTAATTTTTTAAGGAGATAAAAAAGCGTGTGGGTTCGATTATTCGGACCCACTCTTTTTTGCCTAGGTGTTATCCAGTCTGTAGATTTATAATTTTGCTCGCAGACCTGGAGTCTAAACTGTTTCACAATAAAAATTTAAAGCGCAAACTTGAGATTTTCCGAATGTTTAGGAGTTTTTGCTTTTAAAATTTTAGACAAAATCAAGAAATCGAGATGATTTTTTGAGCCAAGAAATTAAATATTTCCAGTAAGCTGCTAACAAATGGAGAAATTATAAATTATTAACAAAAAAATTATCCACAGAAAAATCATTTTCTATTAAGAGCTTCTTTTTATATAAAAGTATTTTCCCTAGTATAAATACGTGTTAATAAAATAAATGTGTTTCTTCTGAATATATATACAATTACATATTATTTCGAAATAGAGAAAAACTTGAAAATTCGAGATTGAAAATCAACCTTTATACTACAAAAGCGCAGCATAAACGCAAAAAAAGTTGTCTTTAATTTAACATTCAAACAATTTGCCCATTATATTTGCGTCACTTAACCAAAATAAAAAAATGAGAAAAATTATCCTAACCATGCTGATTGCTTTCGCCTTTGTGCTAAATGCAGCAGCCCAAGACCGGACAATTACTGGTCGAATTTTAGATGAAAAAGGAGTGCCGGTAGCTGGGGTCTCTGTAACATCAACTGATGATAAAACCGGAACGCAGACCGATGCGGAAGGAAATTATCGTTTAAATGTGTCTGCAAAAGCGAAAACATTAACTTTTACCAATGTGAATTTTGAAACCGTACAATCTCAGATTAAAGGGAATCAAGTTAACATTGTTATGAATAGCAAAACAAGCGTTTTAGAAGATGTTGTTGTTGTAGGATACCAAACCTTAAAAAGAAAAGAAATAATTGGGTCTGTTACTACAGTTGGTAACAAAGAAGTAGCTCAAAAACCTATTGTGAATTTTACCCAGCTTCTACAAGGTAAAGCTCCAGGACTTCAAATTACAGGACAAACAGGTAGGCCTGGTGCAAGTGCTAATATCCGTATAAGAGGAATCGGATCAATTACTGCAAGTGCTGAACCTCTAATTATTTTAGATGGTGTTCAGGTCTCATCCCAAGCATACAGTGCTATTAATCCAAACGATATTGAAGACATAGCAGTATTAAAAGATGCTGCAGCAGCTGCATTGTATGGTTCAAGAGCAGCTAATGGTGTACTTGTTATTACTTCTAAAAGAGGTAAGGGTAAGCCTGAGCTTAGGTATTCTTTTCAATACGGAAGGTCAAGAACTTTGGACCTAAAGAATGTAGAACTCATGACTTCTGCGCAAAAGTTGCAATACGAATTTGAAGGTAATTACACTAATTCGCTGCTTGGCGGATTAATACGCTCCAAGATTACTGCGGGAAGTTTACCTGCAGGTTCAAACTTGTTTAACATAGATCCTACGCAAAGACAAAATTTGTGGAACGAACTGTCTGCAACTGGGGCAGGTGACTGGAGAAATTATTATTTGCAGGACGGGACAAGCAAGACGCATGAACTTGCCTTGAGTGGTTCTGATGATAAATTCAAATATTATTTTTCACTTAACAAGAATGACAATATTGGAACCCTTTTTGGTTCAAAATTTAATAAAACAGGTGGCAGGCTAAATGTTGAGTACCAGGCTAAAGATTGGATTAAAATAGGTACTAATTTAAATGTGGTTCGTTCAAAAGAAGATGTCGTTCGAGAAAGATTTAATACACAGGGGTCTTACACGGCCATTTTCTTTACAAATCCTTACGAAAAGGTATATAACGCAGATGGTAGCTATAACTTAACTCTACAAGGTTATTCTCCGCTTGAAGGAACTGTAAATAACCCACTTACCAATGACAGAATCACTGCTTTTACTTCAATTTTTGCTGAAGCTAAGTTGTTGAAATATTTAACATTGAAATCTACCATAGGTATAAACTATAATAATCTATCTCAAGAGAGTTATTTAAAGCCGGGTTCTAACCTAGCAAATATCCTAGGGTTCAACCAAAAGACAGATATATTCCAAAGAGAAGTTGCGTATGTATTTACAAATACAGCTAACTGGAGACAAACTATAGGTAGGACAAAACATTCTTACAGTATTTTAGGAGGTCAGGAGTTTAATAAAGATCAGTTTTATCAATTACTGGCTACAGGTAGAAACTTTCCGTCTCCCTCATTAACTACATTAGATAATTCAGGAACACCAAATGCTGCCAGTACTTCAAGATTTGATTTTGCATTGATTTCTTATTTTTCTAGCATTTCATACGATTATGCAAAAAAGTATTATGTAACGCTTAGTGGTAGAAGAGATGGATCATCCAGATTTGGGGCAAATAACAAATATGCAAATTTTGGAGCTGTTGGTTTAGCTTGGGATGCGTATAAAGAGAATTTTGTTAATAAAATTAACTTCTTAAGTGCATTAAAATTTAAAGCTTCTCAAGGAACTTCAGGCAATAACACTGTAGGAAACTACGATAATTTAGGAACTTACGGATTGAATGGCAGATATAATGACGCCCCTGGAGCAACGCCTGCAAGATTGGCAAATCCGAACTTATCTTGGGAAATTAATAAAACTACAGATTATGCCATGGAATTTGGGTTATTTCATGACAGGATCACAGGTTCAGCAGGATATTTCAAAAGAAAAACAAGTAAATTATTGTATGATGTGAATGTTTCCTACACCACAGGATTTACTTCTTACAGAGGTAATATAGGAAACTTAGAAAATAAAGGTGTAGAACTAGAGTTAACAGGTAATATTATCAGAAAGAAAAATTTGAACTGGAGTATTACCGGAACATATACACATGTAGACAATAAAATAACTGCTCTATATTCAGACAATGTGCCACAAGGAATTGGCAGATTAAAAATTGGTGAGCCAATACTTACTTACTTTTTAGTACGTGCTGCAGGTATAAACCCAGCGAATGGTAAACAACAGTATCTAAAGCAAGATGGAACTGTAACCGAAACATTTTCTGCCAGTGATGCGGTGCTTTTACAAGGTAAATCTCCTAACGTTAAGTTTTATGGGAGTTTGAGTACAAACTTTACTTATAAAGCATTTGATATTAGTGCACAGATGTATTATTCAGGTGGTAACTATATCAATAATTTGCAGTATAATTATAGTACCGGAAATGGATCTAGCTTCGTTTCTCAACAATTTACAAAAGCATTTGACTATTGGAAAAAAGCAGGAGATGTTACCTTTTTACCTAATTTAAATGATCCTACTCAAAGAGTGCGTCAAACAACAGATAAATATCTTGAAAAAGGTGATTATATCACATTAAGAGACTTAACAATCGGATATAATTTGAGTACTGCACTTGCTAATAAAATAAAATTAAAAGGATTTAGATTCTTTTTACAAGGAACCAATCTTTACCTTGGTACCAGATTTCATGGGTTACCTGAAATAGGAACATCAAATTCTGAAGACGGAGGTTATAATGGACAGACAGCTCGTTTTGCATACCCGCAAGCAAGATCTATTACCGCAGGATTTGATGTAAGATTTTAAAATTCTTTAAAAAAACAATTATGAAAAAATACTTAATAATAGGACTTGTTTTAATTACCGTCATTTTCAGTTGCAAAAAATCGGAAATTGAATTATTCCCTTACAACCAAATAGAAACTACTCAAGCTTTTACCAATGAAGCCGGTGCTTCACTTGCATTAAACGGTATGTATTACGGTTTAAGAGTTGCAGGCGGATACTATGTACAAAACTGGGCAATACAGAGTGAAGTAGCTTCAGATAATGTGATCATAAGTTCTGCAGGTCGTTTGTCTCAGAGAGCTTTTCATGACTGGACCTATAATGGGGATAACACTTCAAGTTCTTTTCAAGATGGCTATACGATGGTAAGAAGAGCAAATGCGATTCTTGAAAATATTGACAAAGTACCCGGTAGTACACCGGCATTTATAAATAATACAAAAGGGCAAGCTTTGGCATGTAGAGCAATGGTTTATTTTGATTTGGCTCGTGTTTACAGCAAATCACCTTTAAATGCAACTGCTACAGATTACACAGTACCTTACGTAACTACGACTGATGCTACAATAAAACCCGGAAACGAAAGCGTTTCTATATTTTATGATAAAATCATCAAAGATTTGAATGACGCAAAAGGTCTAATTGCCGTTTCAAACCCCGTAGGTCAATTGAATTTAGCTGCTGTTAATGCCTTGCTTTCTAAGGTATATCTGTATAAAGGAGATTATGCAAATTGCATAGCTGCATCAACAGCTGCATTAGGTGTTACACCAGTGTTGTCAGATACAACTACTTGTCCGTTAGTATGGCAAGATGCAAGTGAGGCAGGCGTAATTTTTAAGATAAAAAATACCGATTTAGATGGTATAACAACGCAAGGAGTCAACTATTATCAGAAAGTAGCAGGCGGCATTAAATCAGAATACGTAGTCGATTATGCCTTTTACCAATTATTCCAAAATAATGATGTTAGAAAGGCTGCTTACACATTTGTTAGCCCTTATAATACTGTAAATCAAATACACGTTGTTAAATTTGCAGGTAGAACGACAGCAGGTACGCCGGCGGGAAATTTGGATGCAAAGGTTCTTCGTGCTGCCGAAGTATTGCTGAACAGGGCGGAAGCTTATTATAAGAGTGGAAGCGAGCCCCTAGCACTTGCTGATGTCAACTTACTTAAAATTAAAAGATATAAAGGATACGTAAATGTTGTGATAGCGGGCCAAGCATTATTGGATGAAATTAACTTGCAAAGAAGATTAGAAATGGCTTTTGAAGGTGATAGATTTTGGAATCTAAAACGTTTAAACTTACCTGTACAAAGAAGTAATTTTGGGGACAGAGCCGATGGTTCAGGACCGACATATGTTTTTAAAACATTAGCTGCGGGGGATTATAGATTCAACTTTCCTATTCCTCAGAATGAAGTCAATTTTAATACTAATTTAAAGCAGGTTCCTGGATACTAAATAAATCTGCATAACTTATAGCTTAAAAGCCCTGGATTTATTACCAGGGCTTTTATTATTATACAGTATGTAGAAATTAATTAATGATTCTATCTCAGCACCTCTCCCAACTTCGTCCCCAACGCTTCTCCTCTCAACTCTGTAGCAATTATCTTACCTGTTGGATCTATTAAAACATTGTAAGGAATACCATCAAAACCAAACAGCGGTACACTTGCGCTGTTCCAACCTTTTAAATCACTTACATGGTTCCATGCTAGGTGGTCTTTTTTTATAGCCTGCATCCATTTGCTTTTATCTTCATCTAACGATACCCCAAGTATGGTAAAGTTTTTATTTTTAAACTTGTTGTAGTTCGCAACTACATTAGGGTTTTCACCACGGCAGGGAGCACACCAGCTTGCCCAAAAATCTATGAGCACATAATTACCTTTAAAAGAACTTAAGGCAATTTGTTTGCCTGATGCATCAGCCATTGAAAAATCAGGCGCCTGGCTGCCCACAGTAGGTTTGCCATTTTGTGTTGGTACCGGTTTAGGAGCGTCCTTCTTAACCATCAATTCGTTGTATTGGGCTATAATAGTTGCTACACCTTTGTGGTTTGGAAAATGCTTTGCTAAATTTGGTATGGCGGTTTTTAACTCAGCAGGGTCAATACCTCTTGTATATCCCAACGAGAACATTGCCACGACAGCATCAGAAGAAGTATCGATCGATTTTACGATAAAATTTTTAAAATCTGCACCTTCTT
>JBBRPX010000136.1:0-10079 GCA_038227505.1 Chitinophagales bacterium | reverse complement strand
TGCGCTTAATGCGGCAATAAGCAAAGCTACACCCGCTCTTATATCCGGACTGCTCATGGTTATCCCCCGCAATTGTTTTTCTCTTTCTAGGCCAATTACTACCGCACGATGAGGATCGCACAAAATAATTTGCGCACCCATTTCTATCAATTTATCTGTAAAAAACAAACGGCTCTCAAACATTTTTTGGTGAATGAGCACGCTGCCATGTGCCTGTATAGCTGTAACCAACACAATGCTCAATAAATCTGGCGTAAAGCCCGGCCATGGGTTGTCGTAAATGGTCATAATACCACCATCTAAAAATTTATTTATTTCATATTTATCTTGCGATGGCACATGGATATCATCTCCAATAATATCTAACTGAATACCGAGTTGTCTAAATTTTTCAGGGATAATTCCAAGCTCTGCTACTGCAGCATTTTTAATGGTTACGTTGCCCTGCGTCATTGCAGCAAGACCAATAAAACTGCCAATCTCAATCATATCCGGCAACATGGTATGCGATGTTCCATTTAAAATTTTTACACCATTTATTACAAGCATATTGCTGCCAACGCCTTGTATGTTTGCCCCCATACGCACAAGCATTTTACAAAGTTGCTGAATGTAAGGTTCGCAGGCCGCATTGTAAATGGTGGTTGTGCCTTTTGCTAAAACCGCCGCCATTAAAATATTTGCCGTACCTGTTACACTCGGTTCATCCAGCAACATGTAACAACCAATTAATTCATCTGCCTTTAACGTAAAAAAACCTGTATCGCTGTTGTAAGAAAATGTGGCTCCTAACCTTTCAAATCCGATGATGTGTGTATCCAACCTTCTTCTTCCAATTTTATCACCACCGGGTTTTGGTAAGTACGCTTTTTTAAACCTTGCAAGCAAAGGCCCCGCAAGCATCACCGATCCTCTAAGCCTTCCGCTTTTTTTAAAATAATCTTCGCTCTGTAAATATTCAACATTTACATCATCTGCCTGAAAACGATAACTATTACTTCCGGTTTTTTCAACCTTCACATTCATCTCCTTCAATAATTCTATTAAAAGATTTACATCAATAATATCTGGTATATTGTTTATTTCTATCGGTTGTGCAGTAAGCAATACAGCGCTCAAAATTTGCAGTGATTCATTTTTTGCACCCTGCGGTATTATTTCACCCTGTAATTTATTTCCTCCTCTTACTTCAAAAATGGCCATTGAAAAACATTGTTTTAATCGTTAGTTGATTTTGTCTACACTGCTTCAAAAAATGTGGTATAAAAAAACCGGCAGATTGAAAACTGCCGGCAGTATTTTATTCAATAAATCTAAAATCTTTTTTTAAAGTTTCTATTATTATTTGCACGTGGGTCTCTGCTTCCGCCGCTACCTTCTCTGTTGCCACCTCCACCTTGGCCACCTTGTGGATTGTTTCTATTGTTATTGGCGGGACCGCTATTTCTATTATTATTATTATTATTATTATTGTTTGTTCTGTTATCTCTGCTTCCAAAGTTTTTACGATAGGTATTGTTTCTTGCAGGATATTCATCACGCTCAATACGTGGTGCCTGGTGCTTTACAAATGGGCGGCTGTTAAATGCCAATTCACCATCAGTCATATCGCTTAGTTCATTTTGAATACTATCGTCATGCACCAGTTCTTTGTGCCAGTTGCTATAAGTAAGCTTCATGTAATATGCAATTGCATTTGCAAAGCCTTGCTTTTTATCAGGATTTTCTTCTTTTAATGCTTTGTCAATTACAATCTCAATATTTTTACCGAGGTGATTAAACTTCGGATACTTTTTGGGATAAGGTAAAACTTCAGGTTTCGCCTTTAAAGTTTCTCTTGTTGGGATCGGATAAGGGCTTTCTACATCAAGCGTAAAATCGCTTATTAAAAAAAGATGATCCCATAATTTATGGCGAAAATCTTCTACATTTTTTAAATGAGGATTTAAAAAACCCATCAATTCTATCACAGCAAAAGCGTTTTTTTGTCTCTCTTGCTTGTCATCTAGCGTAAGTAAATACTCAACCATTTTTTGAATATGCCTACCGTATTCCCTCATTATAAGGTGATTACGGGTAGTGTTATATTCCATATTGTCCACGTTCATCATATAGGCAAATATAGGCGATTTTATGTGTTTAAACCTAGAATAAGAGTCGTATTATTTTGTAAAAAGCCGTCTTAAACAATATATCTCTACGCTTCTTTTAAATTAACTTAATAACTCAATTCGCCTTAACTGTTTGAGTTGCGTCCGCTATTTGTATAGGTTTTCCGGTTTTACAACATATATGAATCCACAAACAAGAATGTAAGCAGGAACCAATGGATAACCCTGTACTCTTTCCCAATCTTGTTAAATAGGTATTGACAGGGTTGCTGAAAGTAAGAAAAATATGTCTTGCCTCATCTTAAACATATTCATCTAAAAAATTTTCCAATCTTTTCATTGAAACTTGCGGTAGCAAAGCTTTTAGAAAGAAGCTTCATAATTATTTAAGTAGTAGAATATTCTTTATCACAATTTATGGGTGAATCAAAACTTTTCTAAGGTTCATAAAACCTATGAAATATAAAAGCAAACGTTTTTCATCATCACCCTCTCTGCCGCCAGTTTTTTTTGTTAAAGCTGTATCGCATTCATAGGCGCCAGATAGCAGGTTTACTGAAACGCTCTGTACAATTATGGCTTTCAAGCAATACTTAAGCGTATATTGTACTATTTTATTTTGTGATAATGATAAACTTCCATATTTTAAAGTCTATTGTTTTAATAGACTATATTTGGCTTGACAAATACAAATAAAAATAGTGAAATCAGGAATTAATAATAATTTAATGTTGAAACATTAAAAAATATTTGGTTGGTAAAAAATGCTACTATACTTTTACAACGAACAAAGAAATGAAAACAACGAACTTAAATACTTTTATGATGCATTGCGTGTGTATGTGTACAAACACAGCAGGGCATTTGCATTGTATTTAATTTTATAAAAAATACTTTACAATATTTAAAAGCCTTGCTCTACAACAGCAGGGCTTTTTTATTTTATGCATCAATTATTTAAAAACAATTAAAATAAATTAAAAATGAGCAACCACAAATTTGAGACATTACAACTTCATGCCGGGCAAGAGGTAGATCCTGTTACTGGAGCCAGAGCAGTACCGATTTATCAGACAACTTCTTATGTATTTAACGACACAGCACACGCTGCAAACCTATTTGGGTTAAAAGAATTTGGGAATATTTATACCCGTTTAATGAACCCAACTACCGATGTATTTGAAAAAAGAATTGCTGCATTAGAAGGTGGGGTTGCAGCATTGGCAACAGGCTCAGGGCAGGCAGCGCAGTTTATTGCTTTAAATAATATTCTTGGTATGGGAGATAATTTTGTATCGACCTCCTTCTTATATGGTGGAACCTTTAACCAGTTTAAAGTTCAGTTTAAAAGATTAGGTGTAGAAGCCCGCTTTGCGGATGGCGATTCACCCGAAGCTTTTGAAAAATTAATTGATGACAAGACCAAGGCTATTTATTTGGAAACAATTGGTAATCCTGAACTAAACATTCCTGACTTTGAAGCAATAGCAGCAGTAGCTAAAAAGCATAACATTCCTGTAATTGTCGATAATACTTTTGGGGCAGGTGGTTATCTTTTTAAACCTTTGGAGCATGGTGCAAACATTGTTGTAGAGTCCACCACAAAATGGATTGGTGGGCACGGTACAAGTATTGGTGGTGTTATTGTAGATGGTGGAACTTATGACTGGGGTAATGGAAAATTTCCACAGTTTAGTGAGCCGAGTGAGAGTTACCATGGTTTAAAATTCGCCGAAGTTTTTGGAGTAAATAATCCGCTTGGATTGCCAAATATTGCATTCATTATTCGTGCAAGGGTAGAAGGGTTAAGGGATTTCGGCTCCAGCCAAAGTCCATTCAATTCATTTCTTTTATTGCAGGGTGTTGAAACACTTTCGTTAAGAATGGAAAGAGCTACCAGCAACGGACAAAAACTTGCTGAATACTTAGAGGCACACGATTTGGTAGAAAAAGTAAACTATGCTGGATTACCATCAAGCAAATATTATGAACTGGCAAAAAAGTATTTAAAAAATGGTGCAGGCGGCATGTTGAGTATAGAAATAAAAGGTGGGAAAGAAGCCGCAGCTAAATTTATAAATGCGCTGCAACTGGTAAGCCACGTTGCAAATGTGGGCGATTCAAAAACCCTTGCAATACATCCCGCTTCTACCACCCATGAGCAATTGAGTGAAGAGGAACAAAAGCGCAGTGGTGTTACACCGGGGATGGTTCGTATATCAACAGGTATAGAGCATATCGATGATATTATTGCAGATATAACACAAGCTCTTGATGCAAGTAAATAATTAAAATAATTAAAAATAATAAATATGTCAATCGTAAATTTTGCCATAAAAGGCGAAAGTAAAACGGCTACAAAATTTGAAGCGAAAGCAAGAAATTTTTCTTTTGTAATAGATGAACCAGGCTCTTTGGGAGGAACAAACGAAGCTCCTAATCCTGTTGAATATTTATTGGGAAGCCTTGCAGGTTGTTTAAATATTGTGTTGCACTTAGAAGCAAAGGAGCAAAATGTAGTTATCAATAATTTAAAAATTGATATTGAAGGAGACCTTGATCCGGCAAAGTTTGTAGGGCTACCGGGTTTCAACCGCTCAGGGTTTCAGCATATAAACATCAATATTAATTTAGAAGCTGATGCAACCGAAGAGATGATAAACGATATCATAAACAGCGCTAAAGCAAGATGCCCCATTAGCGATAATATTTCCAGCGTTACGCAAATTAATTATACAGTTGCAAACCAATTTGCGTAAAGGTTATGGAATATAAAACTGAACAGAAAACTTTTGTTTATCGAGGTACATTCGAGTTGGAATCCGGGATAGTACTCCCGGGTTTTATACTTGCCTATACTACTATGGGTGAGTTAAATGCTGACAAAACAAACGTGCTTTGGGTATTTCATGCACTCACCGCCAACAGCAATGTAATGGAGTGGTGGCCGGGGTTAGTAGGCATCGATAAAGTTATTGATCCTCGTAAGTATTTTATCATTTGTGTAAATATGCCCGGCAGCTGTTACGGCAGTATTGGACCTTTAAGTACTGATCCTTCTGTGGAATCATACTTTCATACATTCTCTTTTTTTACAACGAGAGATATGGCAAATGCCTATAAATTATTGAAGGATAATTTAGGTATTAAAAAAATTGCTATTGGCATGGGCGGAAGTATGGGCGGCCAACAATTACTCGAATGGGCAATTATAGAACCTGAACTATTTGATGTGATTATTCCTATTGCTACAAATGCAAAACACTCTCCTTGGGGAATTGGTTTTAATGCATCCCAACGCATGGCTATTGTACAGGATGATACCTGGAAAAACAAAGATGCGTCGGCAGGTTTGCAGGGAATGAAAGTTGCCAGAAGTATTGCATTACTTTCTTACAGACATTACGATACTTATCATAATAGCCAGACCGACAATGATGCAGATAAATTATCAAATTACAAAAGCGAAACTTACCAGCAATATCAGGGAGAAAAACTTGCAACCCGTTTTAATGCTTTTAGTTATTACTTTTTGAGCAAAGGAATGGATGCCCACAATGTAGGCCGTAAGCGAGGTTCAGTGGAAAATGCGTTGAAACAAATCACTGCGAAAACATTGGTGATTGGTATAACAACAGATATTTTATTTCCTATACAGGAACAAATATTTTTATTTGAAAATATAGCAAATGCAAAATTAGAATTGATTGAATCACCTTATGGGCATGATGGTTTTTTAACCGAAGGTGAAAAAATAAATGATTTGATTTTAAACTTTATCAACAGCAACTGATGCAACAATTAAATATTGGGATTTTTGGTTTTGGGTGTGTAGGGCAAGGATTATATTATGCCATAGAGAACAGCACAGGCTTTACCACAACTATTAAAAAAATTGTCGTAAAAAATGAAAACAAGGAGCGATCACTTGACGCAAAATATTTTTCCTTCGATAAAAATGATATTTTAAATGATGACAATATTAACGTAGTCGTTGAATTGATAGATGATGCAGATGAAGCATACAGCATAGTAAGTGCTGCCCTAAAAAAAGGTAAACATGTTGTAACTGCCAACAAGAAAATGCTGGGTCTTCACATGGCAGAATTGATTGCTTTAAAAAATAAATACAATGTTTCTTTGTTGTATGAAGCAAGTGCCTGTGGCAGTATTCCAATCATTAGAACGCTGGAAGAATATTTTGATAACGAAGAGCTTAATCGTGTTTCAGGTATTTTTAATGGAACCACAAATTACATACTCACCAAAACAATTAACGAAGGAATTTCGTACAGCGAGGCTTTAAAAAATGCGCAGGAAAAGGGTTTTGCAGAAACAGATCCTACCAACGATGTGGAAGGGTTTGATGCGATGTACAAAACCATTATCGTTGCATTACATGCGTTTGGCGTTATTCTTAATCACAATGATTTGTTGCGTTTTGGCATTACTACTTTGCAGCCAAATGATATTTTGTATGCAAAAGAAAATGGGTTTACCATTAAACTTGTTCCAACTATAAATAAGTTACCTCGTGAAAAGTTAGCTGCATATATTCTTCCAAAATTTGTACCCACAGAAAACCATCTTTCTAAAGTTGACAATGAATTTAATGCTGTGTTGGTAGAAGGACTTATTTCAGGAGAGCAGTTTTTTATGGGTCGTGGTGCAGGTAGCCATCCCACGGGAGCAGCAGTATTATCAGATATCTCAGCACTTTCTTATGGTTATGCTTACGATAATAAAAAAATGCACCAGGATGATAAACCTACGTTTACTAATGATGTGGCGATAAAAGTGTTTGTAAGCAGTAAAGAAAAAGCTGTCCTTGATAAAATTATTTTAGCAAATATTGAGGAGCAAGTTGATTCAATAAACTATTGCTATAAAATTGGGGAGATAAAAGTGAGTGAACTAAAAGAATTACTGGATGACGAATTGAGGAAGCAGGTTTTTTTAGCTAATATTTAAAAATAGCTATTGAACTTGTTTGTATTTTTACAAAAAAAAAATGCCTTTAGTTACAAATTTCAAAGACCTAGATTTAAATGGTTCATACACTTATGCGGATTATTTAAAATGGAAGTTTGAGGAAAGATTGGAGTTATTTAGGGGTAAGATTTTTAAAATGAGCCCTGCGCCAAGCCGAAATCACCAAACGATTTTAAGTAAATTATTTTTATCATTTGCCAATGTGTTTGGTAAAACTTCGTGCAATGTTTATTTCGCACCTTTTGATGTTCGACTAGTAAAATTTTCAATAAATGATGAAAAAGTATTAACAGTTGTTCAGCCTGATCTTTGTGTTATTTGTAATGAAGAGAAATTGGATGACAAAGGATGTATTGGCGCACCTGATTTAATTGTCGAGATATTGAGTCCTGGTAATTCGAAAAAAGAAATGGGAATTAAATTCGATTTATACCAAGAGAATGAAGTAAAAGAATATTGGATTGTGGACCCAACTGAAAAGACTGTCTTAATGTATGTTCTGCTTGAGAATAAATTTATAGGTTTAAAGCCATTCATAGAAGATTATAATATAAAAAGTACTTTATTCCCCATGGTAAATTTTCCTCTTTCCGAGATTTTTTAACAATGGTTCTCCGCTTCCCTTGCCTCCGCTTCGAACTTATTATTGTAATAACCAACACGTAAACTCTCCCATAAATATTTTAAAACGAAGGGTAAATAACCATGGCTTTCAAATTGTTTTACATGACATAATTCGTGTTTTAACCAGCGCTCATCAGCCAAAAAGTTTTCTTTTGTGCTTCCGTACAGATGAATTGTTTTGCCAAGCACCATTGCAACACTTTTAGCCTGTAATTTCTTTGCTGCAAACTTGGCTAACAAAGAGTTTTCTTTAATATAAAAGGAAGGTTTACTCATGCCACGCAGCTAGAATTTCATCAGCATGGTTTTTTGTATCTGGTTTTGTAATGATGTTTTTAATCTTGCCTTTTTCATCAATTAAAAAAGTGGTGCGGTGTATGCCATCGTACGTTTTGCCCATAAATTGTTTGGTACCCCATACGCCATATTTTTCTGCAATGCTGTGGTCTTCATCGGCAATTAATGCAAAAGGTAATTCGTACTTCTCTTCAAATTTTTTGTGCTTTTTTACAGGGTCGGGGCTAATGCCGATTATTTCAAAACCATCCTGTAAAAGATTTGTATAATTATCTCTAAGGTTACAGGCCTGTGCTGTGCAACCCGGCGTATCATCTTTGGGATAAAAATAGACGATGGTTTTTTTACCCTCAAAATCTTTTAATGCAATGGTATTTCCATTTTGATCGATACCATAAAATGCAGGTGCTGCTTTACCTATTTTTAAATCGCCAAATGGCGGAGCATTTGTTTCTTTTTTCATAATTGTTTTTAAACACAAAGATCACAAAGGTTTTCACAAAGATCACAAAGAATACTCATTTATTGTTTTAATGAAAACTCTCTATCTCACAAATTTATAGTTTCTTTCTGTTTTATTGCCAACCTGGTCTGTTGTAGTAATTTTTAATTCGTGCTCACCCTTTGCACATTTTTCATCAAAATTATAAATAAAATTTATTCCTTTATCGTTGCTGAATCTTAACCAGTTTCCGTCAAGTAAAGCAGTAAAGTTTACAATATCTTCTGTGTTGTCTTTTACCTGAAATAAAATTCTTTTTAACCCTGCTGCATTCATTCCATTTCTAAAGCCAATAGGCACAATGGTTGGCGGTTCTCTATCTACCATTAATTGAAAATTTCCAAATTCTCTGAACGATGCCGTGTACCAATCTTTATTAAAAACAGCTTTTGCAAAATCTTTTTTACTTCCGTAAAATCGCTCCATTACAATCTTTCCTGTATCTTCTATTGCAAATTTTTCTTTAATACCTACAGGGAAATAAGTGTGTACCGGTATAGTGGCATTCATTAATTGGTAGATGGTTTTGCCTGCTGCCGATGGTAGTTCTTTGTAAACAAAATGCACCGTGTCATACAAGGCATTTTCAGGTAAATAAAATTTTACTTTACCATTATCAAATACATTTAAATAATTAGGAATAAATTTTTGCATTGAATTTATTTCGTTTTTTGCCTGCTGTACTTTCGGTGGTTCCATTTCAAAATTTAATTTTGATTGATTTCCGTTAGCATCTAAGACAATTATATTTATTTCGTGCTTTTCATTATTTGAAAAAATAGTCACTCCTTTGTTTACATCTGTCTTGTAAATATAATTTTCATAACCCGGTAGTGGCGATAAATATTGCAACCATGGACCACCGTTTCCTCTCGTTTTATGATCGATGTGTGCATTGAAATAACGTGTTTCAGCATAACTTATACTATCTAATTCAAAACGACTTATTTGTTTGCCGTTGTCAATAACTGCTGCAGCATATACTCCGTTGGGGTTGGCGGACATGGAGTTTTTATCTTGCATCGTCAATGCAAAACTTACCTTATTTGAAGGTGCATTTATTTTACCACCTGCTACAATATATACTCCATTTACTTTTTTAAGAGCGTATAATTTTGGCGATTGATCGTATGTACTAATGGTACGGTCATAGACAGCTAACCTAATAATTTCTGGCGGCACATTGTCTTTTATAGGCAAACCAAACATCAATCCATTTAAACATTTATCTGTTTTTGTATCTCTTATTTCAAAATGGGTATGCGGACCTTGAGAGCCTCCGGTATTACCGCTTGCGGCAATGTAATCGCCTTGCTTTACTTTAAATAAATTGGCGGGAATATCTAAAAAAACTTTCCATTGCTGCAGGTTGTATTGTTGTTGCGTAACATATTTTTCCAATGCAGGTTCAAATGCATTTAAATGCGCATAAACTGTTGTCAAACCATTGGGGTGATTTATATAAATGCATCTTCCAAATCCGTAAGGTTCAATTTTTACTTTTGCTATATAGCCATCTGCCGATGCATATACAGGTATGTTTTCTTTTTGGT
>JBBRPX010000135.1:0-10091 GCA_038227505.1 Chitinophagales bacterium | reverse complement strand
TTTACAGTTTGTTTTTCAATACCCGTAGCCATGGGGCTTAAAATATTTGCACCCACATTCGGATTTACTGCAGCTGCTAATAAATCTGCCAATGCACCAATTTGGGTAGGCGATGAAGTTATGTAGCCAAAGAATTTTGGATGCCCATTGAGCAATGAATGGTTGATTAATAAATCAGCAGCTTTGGCAAATAATTCAGACGCTGAAGTACCGTCTTCGGGCATTGAAGCATCGCCTAAAATAGTTTGTATTAACGTGGGAGTTTCGCCTGTAGTTACGGGTCGTTCACTGATACCATCATAAAAATCTGCAAGGGTATCTATTAAGCGATAACCAATTTCTTTGAAGTCTTCTTTGTTGATATTTATGGGCGAAATGCGTTGTGGGTAATTATCCATGGCTTTGTGTTTATATTGTAAACGGAGTGATCTATGATTAAATTCAGGAAGTTGCAGCATTGCAGGAGCAAACAACATTAAACAAGTTATAAGCACAACATTGTTTTATATTTTATAAACCAACACACTATTTTTTTTCTCTATCCAACATTAAAATAAAATAGCGTTTTTAAACGTCGGTCAATGGAAAATCTATAACTCTTACAAATGAAATTGTGCCACCACTATTATAATTCGTGTTCGATAGTTATTGCTTATATAAATTTAATTATAACATATGATTTTTCCAAAAGACGATTTGGTAAACATTTACCATGAAACTCTTTTTTCAATCAACCATATTTTTAATTTCTTTCAACGGGTGATTTAAATGCGTAACTCTATTTTTTACATAGCGCATAAAATATTGTAATTAAAAGGATCAAGCCATTACAAAACAACGTCCCCGATAGGAGACGTTGCATATTATAATCTTTACGATATTATTTCTTATACTCATTGTTACTCCTATCCATATCGGGCAAAACTTTTTCAGGATCGAGTAACACCTGTGTAAGTTTAGTGGTGGAAGCGTATTTAAAAGTCCAAGTGCCGTCACGCATCCAAACGTCTACAGGTAATTGTACCGTTTCTTGCTGCCCATTATTTTGCGTAACTTTTACAATGGCAGGCAATATCATTTTCCCCTTGTTCGTAATCGTAATCAATGCACCTTTTGAAGGGTCGTTGTCAACATAACTTACATCAGTAATGGCCTGGTCTAATTTCCAGGTAGTGAAAAACCATTCTTTCCAAAACCAGTTTAAATCTTCGCCGGCGGCGTTGTTGATTGCATGAAAAAAGTCGTAAGGTGTTGGATGCTTAAATGCCCATGCCTCTGTGTATTTGCGAAAGGCGTAATCAAATCTTTCTTTACCCACAACAACTGTTCGAAGCAAGTTAAGACCGTAAGCAGTTTTATTATAGAACTGATAATGTTGTTCTTCATCCATTGCATCTGATACCGTCATTAATGGATCTTTAAAACGCATGAACTGCTCGTAATCTTTTTTAGCAAAAAAATCATTTTTTAAGAATGCCGGATCTGATTGGTATTCGCCTTTGTTGAAAATATCGTTTGCTATATAATTGATGTACACATTAAACCCTTCATCTTGCCACATATACCTTCTTTCATTAGAACCCACAATCATTGGATACCAATTGTGCCCAATTTCATGTGCTGTTAAAAACCATAATTTAGGGCCGGCATCCTGGTAACTATTAAAAATTAACCCAGGGTATTCCATGCCTGCAGTAAGCCCTGCATTGTTGATGGCAACATTCCAAGGATATTCGAAAAAGTTTTTTGAATAGATTTCGATGGCTCCTTTTAAATATTCTGTTGACCGAGCCCAGGCAGCATCGCCCATACTTTCTTTTGGATAACAAGACATGGCCAATGCTTTACGACCCGAAGGCAGATTTATTTTTGCAGCATCCCAAATCATTGCTTTGCCTGCGGCCCACGCCACATCTCTGGTATTTTTCATGGTATAATGCCAGGTTAGATTTGCTTTTGTTGTAGGCCGGGAAATTGCTTTGCCTGCTTCGTCTGCAGCAATAATAGTAACTGTTTTATCGCTCGTGGCAGCCAGTGCCAGTCTTTTTATTTCAGTTACAGTTAAAACTTCCGGTGCATTTTGCAAATCGCCCGAGCCATAAATAATCATCTCTGAAGGAGCTGTTACAAAATATTCATAGTCGCCATATTCACAATAAAATTCTCCCAAACCCATGTAGGGCAAAGTATTCCAACCTTCTACATCGTCGTACACACACATGCGTGGATACCACTGGCCAATTTGATATACGACTCCATCTTTGGTGTACTGCCTGCCAAAGCGACCAGCACCATCTAAAGGAATATTGAAACTAAAATTAATTTTGATAGCTATTTGAGAGCCTTTTGGAAGCATGGCTTTATCTAAACGAACCTGCATTCTCGTATCTGAAATAATGGGTTGGGTAGTATACGTTTTTCCGGCCTGGGTAATGGTTACGTTTTTAATTTGATAGCCGCCATTTGTTTTACTGATGGACGCAAAATAGTTTCCGGGATACCGGGTAGCAGCAACGGATCTTGAGGAAGATTTAAAAATATTTTGGTCTAGCTGCAGCCATAGATAATCTAATTTATCAGGACTATTATTTGTGTAAGTGATGGTTACATCGCCTGTTACAGACGTGTCTTTTTCATTAAAGGTTGCGTGTATAAGGTAGCTGGCATTATTTTGCCAATAGGCTTGCCCAGGTACTCCTTTGGCAGAACGAAGTTCACTGCCGGCGGGCAATTGAAAATTTTGCGCAAACAAATCATGCGGATTGTAAACGGCATCTGTTTGTGCATGTAATGAACTTATGCAAAACGATAGCAGCGATACCAATAAATATTTTTTCATGCTTGTATATTTAAATTGTTGAGTATTTAATTGTATTTATAGGTAAGAAAATTAGGTCAATTTGACTTTTTAAATTTCTCATTCTTTAAAGGAAAGGTAAAATAAGTTATGCAAGCTTTAAACATTTATACAGATGCGCCAACACAAGTTTACCCATATGAGTAATTTTTAAAAAGGAATTGTCTTTATGATAGTCTGCAAGCTGCTTTGCCAAAGTTGCTGTTTTATCAACCGGTGCAACTTCATCGGGCAATGATGCTTCAAATAATTCTTTAAGGCGTGCCCTTCCAAGTTTTTCTCTGTGGCCGATAAGGCTTCGTTCTTCCTGCTGGTATTGGCGCATGCTTTCTTCGGTAATATGTTCCAGCCCCAAAAATACCAATGGATTATTTTCTTTAAAATAATGTGGGAGATAAAGATTCAGCCTTCCTTCGTAAGATTGTTGGTCAAAGTCTATTGCTCGTATGCGGTATTGATTGCCCTCAATATCAGGCGTAATATCTACTACAAAGTTATACGAGCGCATATCGCCTAACAATCGTACAAAGCAACGCTCATTAAACTTTACAAACTCTTTGCAAATTCTTATCTGGTTAAATTTATTTTCATTTTGTAAAGTTTGCAAAAACAAATCTCCTGGTAAACCTGCAATGTGTTCTTCAATTAACGTGTTACCGTCGGTTAAATAATTAATTCGGTTGGGCGATAAAATATGCTCAAGCTCCAGCCCGTAAACCCGGCTGGCATCGGCAACTTTTACATAAAAATGGTCGTAGTTGTCATTTAAACGATTAATAATTCGTACCCTAAAAGGTTTGGAGTTTCCAAATGTGCAATAGTCAATTCTTGATACCGATAAATGCTGCATCACTTCTAAATGTCCCGAAGCATTCATGAGTGCATAAATAAATTTTAATCCGGGGTGCAACTCCTTCATTTCTGATTCATCATATACCACGGTTTGCCAAAGCGTGTCTTTACCATTCTTATCAAACAAGGGCGATGAGTAAGTAAAGCGCAACATATCTGAATACTGAACCGGTAATTTTACTTCTCTGTCATATTTTATAAGGTATTTTTTGAGGGGATTTTTTATGGGGTAAAAAATCTTTTTCTTTGAAGGCGCATCGTTTCTGTTGGCAATATCCGGCATAGCCAAATTTACTAATTAATGGGGAAGAAAAAATTTTGAGGATCAAGGTCATTGTAAAAAAAATTATACAAGATTCACCTTGACACATTTCGATTAATATCAAAACATTATCACTCCAGCTTCTATATCAGCATTTTTAAAGGCTACATCAAATTGTTTCTTTATTATTTTAGCAACAGCCATTTTTTTCTGTTGTAATAATGTCTTGTATAGACCATACAATGACCAATGATTATTAGGATTCTCTTTTAAGTCTTCTTGAAAAATAGATTCTGCTTTTAATACGTTGCCTGATCGTAATAAAACGGTGCCCAAATATTCTCTTGCGGGAAGCAACCAGTCCCTGGGTTCATTATAAATCATTGCATCTTCAAGTGCCACGCCTTCATTCAATAAACGAATAGCTTTGGTAAAGTCATTTTGTTTTGCCGCAATAATTCCCTCCAATATTTTCGCTGCCACATTAGCGGCATCGGTAGGTGCATTAAAAGGCGGCATTACCACCAACATATCCGGCAACTTCGTTTTTTCCTTTATGATCTTTAATTCATTACTGGCTTCTACAAACCTATTCTTGCCGGCAAAAGCCATTCCTCTTGCCCAATGCCATAATGTGGATTCATAAACATGTTGTTCGTTCACTGCCACATCATTTAAAATAACTTCCCATTTACCAAAGCGTACATTATTAATGGCCGGAGTCATATAAAGATATTGCATGTACGTTCCTCCTGGGGCCGGCATAGAGAGGTAACTTGTATCAGTACTGCTGCGGGTGGCTAGAGCAGATTTGTTACTGTAACTATAATTTGCCCTCATCATGGCACAATTGGTTTGCATATGTAAATTATGCACAAGGTAAAGTCCTGCATTGCTTTGAACATCCGGATATAAAGAAAGGTAATTATCATAGCCTTTTACGCCCATTTCATTTACCTCAATGCCTTTTGCATATTGCCCGTTGCGGATGTAAATATGAGACGGCATATGTATCATATGTGAAACACCAGGCATTAATTGGCCAAGCTTATCTGCACTCGTCATAGCTCTTTTAGAATTTTTAGATGCTTCCACTGCATGGATATAATAATGATTGGCACCGGGATGGTTGCTGTTTATTTTTATTGCACTTTCCAGCACGCTCACCAATTCAGGGGTCCAGGGTTCTGCCTCACCATTGTATTTCCAATAGTCCCATGGGTGCTGCACCATCATTGCATCTGCATACAAAGTGCACACATCAACATCCTGCCCAAACTTATTTACTGCATTCTTCATCGCTTGTGCATAGAGTTGATTGAGTGATCGCCTGCTAACAGTAGTGTCTGCAGCATATCTAACAGCCATAGCGCCAATCAGTGCTTTTTCTTTTAAACTACAATTATCTTGTAAGGAGAGCGCTTTTTGTGCTGCCGCGAAAGCTTGGGATGAGGCAGCATATTCAAAGTCATTAATATTAGGACCATAAGCTAATGCTTGTCCCCAATAGATCATGGCATTTTTATCATCAAAACGTTCCGCTTTTTTAAAAGAAGCCATGGCTTCAATAATATGAAAGGCATAATACATATTAATACCCTGATTAAAATAATAACGGGCACTGTCTGATTGTGATTCTATACGCCAAATATAATTACCCCATCCTGGTAAAACGCCAATGCCATCGGCAAGACTGTTGGCATCTATTTGTGTCCAGTCAGGAGAACAATGAATAATCGATAAGTGTTTATATACTTCTGCCCTTAATATAAGTTTGGGTTGTTCTTTTATTTTTGAATAACGAAATCCTGCTATTAGAAAAAGCGCAACCACAGGTGTGGCAAAATATAGTTTTGGATTCATACATTATGGTTTAGAAATTCAATAACTGAGATTCCAAGCGACAATAAATATAAGATAACTTATAAAGAAATCTTGATATGTTTTGGTTTATATATTTTCGATGAAAATGCAATTAAAAGCTATACAAATACACTAGATAGTTTATAAAACTTTGTAGTAGATACTTCCACACATTTGCAGTGTTGCACTCCTTACTGCCAGAGCGAAAATGAATCACCAAACTAATATATTAAAAGAAGATTTTTGATAAATAAAATAGGCTGCCTCGTACCTATGAGACAGCCTAGTAAAGTAATAAAGCAATTGGTTAAGCAATTTCGATAAGCCTCGGTGGCTTTTGCTTTGCTTCCTCTTTTTTTGGAATGAGTAGTTGCAGTAAACCGTTTTCATACTTTGCTTCAATCTTCTCAATATCCACTACATCTTTTTGCAGTGTAAAAGTTCTTAAAAAAGATTGATAACTAAATTCCTTGCGGGAATAAATTTCATCCTCCTTTTGCTCCTTTTGATGCGTTGTTTCGGAACTTATGGAAAGTAGATTCCCATCCAGTTCGACTTTGAAATCTTTTTTAGTCATTCCGGGTGCTGCTACTTCCACTTCATAATTTTCAGCGGTTTCTTTAATGTTAACCGCAGGAATGGTGGTGTTTGTATTAGAGAAATTTGAATGCCCCCAGTTAAACATATCCCGGTTAAAAAAATCATCAAAAAGTACAGGGAATGGATTTAATAAATTCCCATTTCTTTTTACGAGTGTCATAATTACCTCCTTTTTAAATGGTTAAAAATTAATTTCACCAATCAAAAATCAATTCATGTGCCACTATATTTTTACTGTATTTAAAATGAAAATTTGGCTGATGAAATAGAAAAAAATGACAGTTAAAAAGTCAAAATTTCTTGCTATCCTTTAAAGTGTTTGATAAATATTGTGAACAGTTTAAAAAAGCGCTGCAACAAAGTTTTCTTAGCTAGTAAAATTTAACTAAATACTATAATACCCATTCTGGTCTTTCAAAATGGCAGGTATAGCCATAAGGATGTTTTTGCAGGTAGTTTTGATGTTCTTCTTCTGCGCTCCAAAAATCGCCGGCGGGCACAATTTCTGTCACAACTTTATTGGGCCACTTACCCGAAGTGTTCATTTCATCGATTAGTTCTTTTGCAGTTTGTTGCTGGGCCTCATCCAGATAAAAAATTGCAGAGCGATAAGACATGCCTACATCATTACCCTGCCTGTTTTTTGTTGTTGGATCGTGTATCTGAAAAAAATATTCCAGCAGCTTTCGGTAAGACATAATTGCCGGTTCAAATTCTATTTCAATCCCCTCTGCATGAGTACCGTGGTTTCTGTAAGTTGCATTTGGCACATCACCACCGGTGTAGCCAACTTTTGTTGAAATTACTCCGGGTTGATTTCTAAACAGTTCTTCAACGCCCCAAAAACAACCTCCGGCAAGTATAGCTTTTTCCGTATTCATATAAATATCTTTAAAATTTGCTGTAAAAATAAACCTAAGATTAAATATACAATTGGCGAGCCAAGTAAATTTTCTTATTTAATAACTGATACAATTTTTATTCCTGAAAAAAATCTACTATTTCTTTCTAATCGTTGTATCAAAAAATTGAAGTTCCTTTTTACTTATCCATTTAATAAATTTAGCAATGTCATCATGCTCCTTCAGCCGATCTATTGTATTGTAATAATTCTTCAGTTCCGTCTCTGTAAACACTGCATGCACTTTGGCCTGGCAAATTTTGTGCATCGGTACTGTAGGTGAATCCCTGCCGCCCTTACTCGGCGGTATCAAATGATGGCGCACAATTGGTTCAGCCAGTTCACGGTTACAAAGTGGGCATTTATCGGTATCGGGCATTGTTACTTTTCGTTTGGGGGTAAATATATTCAATTCCGCAGTTTTTGTGTGTTCCTAATTCGTTCTCTTTGA
Source organism: Chitinophagales bacterium (assembly GCA_038227505.1). Classification (GTDB taxonomy): domain Bacteria; phylum Bacteroidota; class Bacteroidia; order Chitinophagales; family Chitinophagaceae; genus Ferruginibacter. Next base: position 2,305 of record JBBRPX010000135.1, on the reverse strand, counting down.
GCTAACCTTTTTTTAAGCCAAACACTCATCAAAGTAAAGTCAAATTATTTTTTTGATGTCTGTCTTTAAAATCAACATTAGTTTAGCTGTTGTAGCGTAGAGATGAGCGAACGGTTAGCAATGACACGGACCGATAAACAGGCACCTTCCAATTACAATAAATATAAAAGCGGTAACGCCAATACCCTAATAATTGCTGATAAAGCAGTGTTGCACTTTAATCATTAATTTAGCCACACAAACTGAAACAGCTAAATAGCCAATGACCCTTTACCAGAAACTAGAACAAGCCCAAACAGAAGAAGATGTAAAAGATGCTTACATAAAAGCATTGGGATTAAAAAGCTACAGCAAAAACCTGATAGATATACAAACAAAAGAAATTTGGTTTGAAGCAAAGGACGGCTACCGAAACAGTACCTACCAAATGTTTACGCAACTGATGCATTATATGCAACAGGCACTGAACAAAGGAGATGATGTGCCGCCGTTTTTATGTGTGATAGATACCAAAAAGGCAGCCATTATGAAGAGCAACGATGTGCTGCCGTTTTTAGAGAAGAAAACCATTAAGTGGGGCAAAAATGCAAGTGGCTATACGCAAGATGCGCTCGATGCCATCAGCGCACATATAGGAACACACTTTGTAAGTTTTAAAATAGAAACACACGAAGAAGAATTTATAAACACCATAAAAAATGCTGTAAAAAGTGGCGATATTATCCGTTCACAAATAACGCCTGATAACCTAAAACAGGTTTTTGATAAATGGGTAGTAATGGTGGGTAAAGAAATAAAAGGCGTATCGCCGGATGATTATGCTCTGTTGTTTTTTGCAGACATTATGCACGATGGCACTACGAGCACACACGATAACCTCACCGCCAGCCTGATGCACAAAAATGCCGCACCAGTGTTTAGCCTTGGCGGCAAAATTTATGAGCTTGGCAATAAAGAAGGCTACCGACAATTTTGGGCCATTTACCACAAACCACCCAAGCAGGAATACCGCAATTATTTGCTGGAACGCAGGGACAGCCTGATACCCATAGATGAACGCAGTTTTAAAGGCGCTTACTACACACCGCTTGCCGTGGTAGATAAAGCCTACGATAAACTAACCGAAACCCTTGGCAACAACTGGCAAAAAGATTACGTCGTTTGGGATATGTGCTGCGGTGTGGGCAATCTGGAAGTAAAGCACAGCAACCCCCGCAACATATACATGAGTACGCTGGATGCGGCAGATGTAGATGTAATGAAAGCCACCAAAACCTGCGTGGCTGCTACCCGTTTTCAATACGATTATTTAAACGATGATATTACAGTTGATGGTAAAATAGATTATACCCTTACCAATAAAATACCCGAAGGTTTGCGCAAGGCAATTTCAGATGGGAAGAAGATTTTAGTGTTGATTAATCCGCCGTATGCGGAAGCAACGAATTTTGAAAATATTGCAAAAGGAATAGACGCTGAAAATAAAGGTGGTGTTGCTAAAACAAAAATTTCATTGTTGTTAATGCAAGAATACGGCAAAGCAAGTAACGAATTATTTACTCAGTTTTTAGCAAGAATAGGAAATGAAATCCCAACTGCAACCGTTGCAATGTTTAGTACAATGAAATATGTAAATGCGCCAAACTTTGAAAAGTTCAGACACGTCTGGAATGCTAAATATTTGGGAGGATTCGTTGTACACAATAAAGCATTCGATGGACTCACAGGAAAATTCCCAATTGGATTTTTAATCTGGCAAACGAATCAAAATGCTTTGAATAAAACACCAATTGTTGAAATTGTTGTTGATGTATTAAACAAAGATGCAGAACCCATTGGAGAGAAAAGATTTTATAATTTACCTAATAATACATTTTTAAATGTTTGGTTAAACAGACCAAAAACAAATAAGGATGAAGTTATTCCACTAAGAAATTCCATTTCTCCTTCGGAAACAATTCCAAGAGTAAAAACCTGGTCAGAAAAAGCGCTTGCCTATATGTATTGTGGCGTAAATGATTTGCAACATGCAGAGCAACAAACTATAATTTTCTCATCTCCTTATGGTGGCGGCAATGGTTTTTATATTAATGCTGAAAACCTTTGGCAAGCTGCAATAATTTTTTCTGTAAGAAGACTTGTCGCACCTACTTGGCTTAATGATCGAGATCAATTTCTCCAACCAACAAAACCATTAACTGAAGAATTTAAAAGTGATTGTTTAATATGGATGCTATTCAATCGTTGTCAAAGAACCGCAAGCGCAAACGATTTAGAATGGAAGGGTAAAAAATGGAGTATCGTA
>JBBRPX010000134.1:0-10143 GCA_038227505.1 Chitinophagales bacterium | reverse complement strand
CGGCGAAAAATTTTCTATTTCAGGATGTGCGATTTGTGGGGTACCCAGGAAAAAACTCAGTTTGCCAAAAAGTAAATATTGCTGCCCTACATGCATTAGTTTTTCAACATAACTTATGCCCTGAAACCATACCAATTCTATGAGCCCGGTATTGTCTTTTAATTTACCAACTAGCCGTTTGCTTCGGCCCTCTCCCATTAAATCGAGGCTTAATAAAATACCTGCAACATAAGCGTATTCATGCTGCATTGTAAGCGATGCAATGGTATCAACCTGCGTTTTATCTACATGCCTAAATGGGAAATGGTGCAGCAGATCGTTGTAGCTATGAATGTTTAATTCTTTGCGCAGCATTTCGCCCCGCTGTGCGGAAATACCGGTGATGTATTCTATTGGTGTGTTTAATATGTTTTGAAGGTTGCTGATATTACAAAGATAAACAGCATGCTTGCTTAAAATATTCAACAACAAAATATATCCACAATTATATAATAAATGCAGCTTTTTTTGTACAAATGTTGTTCAGGATAAAGTAATTAACACCCTTAAATAAATTGTGGAAATTTTAAGTTAACAAAAAGTTATTTTATTTATTATCTTCGTTAATATTATTTACCTAAATTATTTTGAAATGATTAAAACCAAACTGTTACTGGCAATACTATTTGCCGGATTGTTTTCGTTAGGAACCCAAGCTCAAATAAAGGGTACAGTAACCGACTCTAAAGACGGTTCTCCTATTTCCGGAGCTACAATTAAAGTAAAAGGTCAAAAGATCTATGCAGTTACAAAAACTGATGGAACCTTTGAGATTGCTGCAAAAGAGGGAAGCACGTTACAGATATCTTACGTTGGCTTTACCGCTCTTGATGCGAGAGGCACTTCGAACACAACCATCAGTTTAATTGCTGATGATAGAAATTTGTCAGAAGTTGTAGTAACTGCATTTGGTGTTAAAAGAGAGAAAAAAGCACTGGGTTATGCAGTATCTACTGTATCTAAAAAAGATATTGAATCAAGACCTGAAGGAGATATTGGCAGGGTGTTAACCGGAAAAGCTGCTGGTGTTACAATAACTAATAGTAGCGGATTATCGGGTAGTGGTACAAACATAATTGTGAGAGCAGTGGGGACAATAACAGGAGATGCAACTCCACTTTTTATTGTTGACGGTGTTCCATTCGGCGGTAGTACAAATGCAAATGCCGGATTTACTTATGGCAACCAAACTTCAAGCAGATTTTTAGATTTAGATCCCAATAACGTAGAAAACGTAAGTATCCTAAAAGGCTTAAGTGCTACCACGTTATATGGTGATGCCGGTCGTAATGGTGTAATATTGATAACTACAAAAAATGGTGGAGGAGTTAGATCAGCAAAAAAGACTGAAATCACCGTATCACAATCATACTTTCAAACATCTGTTGCAAACCTACCTGAGTATAATACAAAATATGGTGGAGGTTTCGATTTAAGTAATGGAGTTACCTTTTTTAGTAACTGGGGCGGTCCATTCTCAGACCCTCCGGTATTGGTAAATCACCCGTATGGCAGAGCTGCTTTAAATGCTGCTTTTCCGGAATTTAAGGGTGCTAAATATGAATACAGACAGTATAAAAACAATGTAAAAGATTTTTTTAGAAAAGGTAGCTCAGCTGCAACTTCATTAAATATAGGAGGTAGCTCAGGCTTATCAAGTTACAATGCAAGTTTTAGTTATGTAGACGATATTGGCTTTTTAGAAGGGAACGGGCTTAAGAAAACTAATTTTGGTATTGGAGGAAGTTCAAAATTGGCAAATAATTTTACAGTAACAGGCTCTATGAATTATGTTCAAACGGGAGTAAAATCTCCTCCAACCAGCACAAGTTTTGGTAGCAGTGCTTCAAATGCTTCAGTTTTTGGAGATGTTCTTTATACCCCTACTTCAGTGGATTTACAAGGGCTTCCATTTGAAAATCCTTTAGACCATTCTCATGTTTATTACAGAAACAATAACGGTATACAAAACCCACGTTGGACACTCAAAAATTCATTTACAGAAGATAATGTAAACAGGGTTTTCGGCAACATTGCACTTAAGTATGAATTGTTTAAGGGATTGAACCTTAACTACCGTATCGGCGTAGATAATTACAATGAAGAACAAGTTTATTCGCAAAATAAAGGTGGATCTGCTACCCCTGAAGGAATATTTCGCACATCAGTTGCCAGAAGTTTAATTTTTGATCAGAATTTATTCGTTAACTACTTAAAGGATATCACTTCTAACTTAAAATTAAATCTTGATGCCGGTGTTAATATTAGAAATGACAAATTTAAACAAACAGGTATTACAAGTACTACACAGTTAGTTTATGGACTTTTAAACCATAGCAATTTTGTAAATCATTCTCCTAACAGCGAAGACGGAAGTGGATTGGATTATAAGTCAGAACTTGAAAATATAGGTTATTATTTACAGGGTGTTGTGGGGTATAAGGAATACCTATACTTAAGTTTAGGCGGAAGATTAAATTCTTCCAATTCTGTAGAAAAAGCAAACGCTACTATATTTTACCCCAGTGTGAGTCTATCGATCGTTCCAACATCATTTGTAGAAGCTTTAAAAGACAGCAAAAATATAAATTATTTAAAATTACGTGTTGCTTATGCAACAAGTGCAGAGTTTCCTGGCTTGTATAGAACAAGACCAAGATTGGGTATAGCTACAAAAGTATTTGTTGACAATGTCGGGACTTCTATAAACACAAACTTTATCGGCAACAGGTTACCTAATAAAGATCTAAAACCTGCACTGATTGGAGAATATGAAGCAGGCGTTGAAGGTAAATTTATCGACAGTAGAGTGAACGTAGACTTAACTGTTTACAAAAGAACCGCAAAAAACCAGTTACTTGACCAGGATCTAGATCCATCTACAGGTTACACAGTAAAAACTATTAACGCAGGTACAGTAACAAACAGAGGTGTTGAACTTGGTCTTGGATATTCGTTGATTAGAAGCAAAAATTGGAAACTTCAATTAGATGGTTTATTTTCTAAAAACAAGAGCATCGTTTCTGACTTACCCGCAGAGTTAAAGGAAATCAGAACTGCAGGTTTCACTAACCTAGGTACTTTTGCAATAAATGGTCAGCCTCTAGGTGTTATTAAAGGTTACGCTTACAAAAAAGCTGAAAATGGACAAAAATTTGTTGGTGAAGATGGAAATTATATCACTGACAATAACACCAGCATTTTAGGCGATCCTAATCCCGATTATAAGGTTACTGGAATAGGTAGTTTGACTTACAAAAGTTTTACGCTTAGAGTACAAATGGAATATACTAAAGGAGGGAAAATGTATTCTGCAACTTCAAGCGTATTATTGGGTAGAGGAGTTACAAGAGATACAGAGTTCGACAGAGCATTACCCTATACACTACCAGGTGTAAGAAATGATAAAACGCCGAACAATATTCAAATAAGTGCTACTCAAGCATATTTTAATAATTCTGTTGCAGGCGGAGCAGCTGACGAAGCAGGTATTTATGATGCAACTAACATAAGAATAAGAGAAGCTTCTCTTGCTTACAATATTCCACAAAGATTGCTGAGTAGATTACCAATTGGTGCTGTTTCATTTTCAATTTCAGGATCTAACTTATTCTATTACGCTCCAAATTTTCCAAAATATGTACATTTCGATCCTGAAACATCAGGGCTTGGTGTAAGTAACGGTAGAGGGCTTGAGTTCTTCACGGGCCCATCTGCACGAAGAGTAGGTGCAAGCTTAAGAATAACATTCTAATTCAACATTTAAACTTAAAAAAATGAGATTATATAAAAAATTATTAACTATTTCCCTTTTTGCAACTGTGCTTACTGTCGGTTGTAAAAAGTTAGATACAATTATTGAAAATCCCAATTCAGTTGATCCATCGTTGGCAAACGTAGATCTTTTGTTGAATGGGGTACAGCAAAATTTTGTAAGCGTTTTTAATAATTTATCAGATTTTGGGCAGGAAGTTACAAGGCAGCAGGCAATGACGGGAGGACCGCTGTATAATAATGCATATACACCACCATCATTTGATGGGACCTGGACGACGGCTTACACCGGTGTTATTAAAAATGCCAATGCAGTAATTCCGTTGGCTTTGCAACAAAAAAAATATTTGCAGGCAGGCATTGCGCAGGTTTTTAAAGCATATGTACTAGGATCTATGGTAGATTTTTTTGGAGATGTACCTGATAAAGATGCTGCACTTGGTCAAGACAATTTGAACCCAAAGGCAGATGCCGGAGCAGAAGTTTATAAAACTGTTTTTACACTGTTAGATAGCGCCATAGCAAATTTCAATAAACCCACAGCTCCCGGAGTTGCCGGCCCACCAAATGATTTATTTTATCAAGGTAGTAAAGCTAAATGGGGAACAGCTGCAAAAACTTTAAAATTGAAATTTTTATTGCAAACCCGTTTAATTGATAATACGGTAACAGCTAAGGCACAAAGTTTAATTACTGAAAATGATTTTATAAAGGCTGATGCTAATGATTTTCAATTTAAGTATGGTACCACAAACATTTCGCCTGACAGCAGGCATCCCCATTACAGTAATAACTACCGACCCGCATCAGTGGCCAGCGCCAATGATTTTATTGGCAGTTATTTTATGTGGGCTGTAGGAGTAGAAAAATCTGGAAGTGGTGCAGTAACAAGCTTAGACCCAAGACGTCGTTACTATTTTTACAGACAAAGAACAAACAATGCAGATGCAAATTCGAGTACATGTCCTTGTGTTGTACAAGCACGTCCAGGGCATTACACGCCTGAACAGCCCTTTTGTTTGGTTGGAGCAGGTTATTGGGGAAGAGATCATGGAGACAACAGCGGAGTTCCGCCGGATGGCACATTGAGAACAACATGGGGTGTATACCCTGCAGGTGGAGATTATGATGCTAGTCAAGGAACATCAGTCAATAATACCAGAGGTGGGAGAGGTGCAGGCATTAACCCAATATTTATGTCTGCATTTACCTATTTTGTTGAAGCCGAAGCTGCTTTAAAATTAAATATTACTTCAGCCGGGACGCCAAAATCATTGTTAGAAAAAGGGGTGAGAGCATCAATAGCGAAAGTGTTGGGTTTTCCGGCTACTGTTAATGTGGTTGTTGCAACTCCTCCTTCTGCTGCTGCTATTGAGACTTATGTAACTACAGTGTTAGATAGATATGATGCTGCCACTACGGATGCTGCAAGATTAGATGTTATTATAAAAGAGTATTACATTGCCACTTGGGGCAATGGAATTGAACCATATAATAATTACAGAAGAACAGGATCTCCAAATAACATGCAGCTAACGGTGACTACTGCCAATTCAGGTCTATTTATAAGGTCTTTCTTTTATCCAACTGTTTACATTGAGAGAAATATAAATGCACCTAAGCAAAAAAATCCTGGTGTAATGGCTAACAAAGTATTTTGGGATAATAACGCTGATAATTTCATTAAATAAAAAAAGTAATTATGAAAAAAATATTAATATTTTTAAGCCTTGCATTTCTAGTAGTAGGCATTTATTCCTGTAAAAAAACAGGGGAGGCAAATCCTTTATCAGATGTCAATAATTTAGGAATAGGATCTTATCCCACTTTGGTAAGCAATGGTAATTTGAACTTTAATTTCAATACTCCTGCTTCTAAAGTTGATATAAAGATTGATAAATACGGTGAGGATGTAGAAAAGGTAAATTTATACGTAGTTGCCGGTTCAAATTCTGACCCTGCCTCGTGGAAAAAAATTAAGTCAATACCTTTTACAGGAACAGGAACAGTACTATCGGCCACTAGTATGGAAGTTGCAACTGCATTAGGTGTAACAGTGGCAAGTCTTCCTCCAGGTAATTTTTATACCTTCTATAACCAGCTCGTTACCAAATCGGGTAAAATATATGATCTATCAAATGTTGGAAATGCGTTAGGTAGTAACTCTAACTACAATGCTGTTTTTTATTGGACTGCATTTATTACATGCCCATTTGTTGGTCCTGTTGGAGGCAAATACAAAGTTGTATATGATGGAGATTGGCAAGATTGGAATACCGGTGATATTGTAGAAGTTATTGATGGACCTGGTGCAAATCAAATAGATTTGAGCAAAGTTTGGCCAAATCCTGCATATGGGAAAATAGTAAAGCCATTGTTAGTTAATATTGATCCTGCTACGGGTGCAGCAAAAGTACCGTTAGTTACTTTCGCAGATTATGGAGCTTTGGCAACTGCGCAAGGAGCCGGAGCCGGCGACGTGGCAGGCTACGTATTCTCCTGTACAGGGTATATTACCTTAACTATGAATGTTAAATATAATGGAGCCCCACAAGGAGAACTCAAATTGAAACTTCAAAAGTTATAAAATTTTATAAAGTTTAGAAATAGGCTAACTTATTCATTTTAAGTAAGCCTTTTTTATGAACCACACTTTTATTGGTTAGTAGTTAGTATCTACAAACCGATATTAATATATATTTTTAAAAATTTTGGCATTTTTCCATTTTATTAGAATTCAGGTTCTTTCGAATAAATATTTGTACATAAAAGAATTTTAGTTCTAACTTTTCAAGCTATCATTAGATAATAAATGATAATGGTAGTATTAAAAATTCATCTGAGGATTAGCATTACATTTTGCACTTTTTTTGATGATTAATTTCTCGCATGGTTGTTGAAACTGCATATATACTTTAAACAAAAAACAGACAAATGGAAAAAATGCAAAAACTGGAATTGATGGATAAGATTTTAAGAGAACTTGATGATCTTAAACACAGCCAAACCTCCGTACTTAAAAAAATAGCACAAATAGAAGTAGATAATATTAATCTTGGAGTAGCTTTATTAGATAAGAAACTTCCCGATGTTCATGAAGAAGTTGACTCGAGTGTACAGATCGTTACTGCGCTGCAGGAAGAGTTCCAGGCGCATAGAGATAAGTTTTTTACAGATAATAAATTGGAAGCGTTGGTTGATCCTACAGCGTAAATCACGACGATGGACCATAGACGATAGACAATATTTTAAGGCCGTTGCAGAAAATTATTAAAATGCTTGTGCGTATTGACAATTCACTAATCACAATTCACTTTTTTATTTCTGCACGGTTTTTTTCTTTCCAAAATTGCCACGACTTTTCCCATTGCTACTTCTTGAAAAAGTCGCAACATTGTATTCAGGTTGTTCGCCCAACTCTTCTGGTATAGCGCATTTTAATACTTCTTTGCCAATCAGTTTTTCTATCTCTGCAAATTTTCTTTGTTCTTTCACGTTTATTAAAGTGTAAGCAGTACCATCAGCCTCGGCCCGTGCGGTACGACCAATACGATGCACATAGTCTTCGCCATCGTGTGGCACATCAAAATTTATTACCAAGTCAATATCATCTATATCAATACCACGGCTTAAAATATCTGTTGCTACCAATACATGCATTCTTCCACTTCTGTACATGCTAAGCGCATTTTCTCTTTCTTCCTGTTCAAGATCGCTGTGTATTTCTCCGGCATTTATTCCGTTACGCTTAAGATCTTTTGTGAGTTGCTTTACACTCAGTTTACTGCTGCAAAACACCACAACCATTTTAAATTCCTTGTGCTTTAATAAATAAACTATTAGTGGAATTTTTTGCTGGTCGTGCACAACAAATGCAAACTGTTTAATTTTTTCGGGAGGCTTGCTTAACGATATACTTATTTCTTCGGGATTATTTAAAATTGTTTTTGCCAGTGTGCGAATTTTTGGTGGCATAGTTGCAGAAAATAGTAAGTTTTGTCGCTCTTTTGGAAGATGTTGAATAATAAAATCAATATCATCGTAAAAACCCATATCCAGCATTCTATCTGCCTCATCGAGCACCAAATATTTTAGATTATCAAGCTTTACATATACCATTTTAATGTGGCTCATCATTTTACCAGGCGTACACACAACTATGTCCGCTCCCATAGTAAGTGCCTTTTTTTCCTGCACAAAAGCATTGCCATCGCCACCGCCGTAAATGGCAATTGAACTGATTGATGTGAAGTACGACAATCCTTCCAAGTGTTGAGAAATTTGAATAGCAAGTTCTCTTGTGGGCACTATAATCATAGCTGTAATGCTACTGGCATCGTGCACCGTACCTAAAATATTATTTATTAAAGGCAATAAAAATGCTGCTGTTTTGCCTGTGCCGGTTTGTGCAGATGCTATGATGTCTTTGCCATTTAATATATGTGGAATGACTTGTTCCTGAACCGGGGTGGCTGTGTCGTAATTGGATGCTTCGATACCATCGAGTAAACGGGCGTCGAAATTAAAATCTGTAAACTTCAATTTTTTTTATTACAAAGGTACGAAAAGCTGTATCAATAACAGGTTGATGAAAAATTTGATATTATATTATAGCTGCCATAAATATTATTTCTTTCCCTCTAATACACTTACCCCACATTGCAACCATTGCAAATAATCTTTAGCCGATGGTGTATAAGGTGCCGGATGGGAAAGCAATATTTCATCTGTATTTAAAATTGCATATAATGGCTGCGAGTTTTCCCGGAAATTTTCCGTTTCAAAAGTTGACCATTTATCGCCAACAGACCTGATTTTTCTTTCAAGACCATTTTTACCGGTGAAGGTAAAACGCTGGTCAGCAGGCAACAAATTCTTGTCATCAACATACAATGAAATAATGATGTACTTCTCTCTTAAAACCCTGTAAACCTGAGGATCTGTCCAAACTTTTTCTTCCATGCGGCGGCAGTTTACACATGCATAACCTGTAAAATCGAGTAAGATTAATTTGTTTTGCTCCTTCGCCATTTTTAAACCTGTCTCATAATCTTTGGTACAGTTTAAATTTAAAATACAGTCGCTGTTTTTTGCATAAATGCTGTACCATAATGGCGGAGGAAAGCCACTTATGAAAGTTAGGTTTGCATATTTGGTATTAGTAACACCGGGCGTAATATATAATGTAAATACAGTAGCAACTGTCGCCAAAATAATGCGGATGACCGATAATTTCTTAACAGGCGAATCGTGCTTAAACTTTATTAGCCCCCATAGGTAAAGTGATAACAACACACCAACAATTATCCACACTCCAATAAATATTTCTCTTTTTAAAATGCCCCAATGCGTTACCAAATCGGCATTAGAGAGAAACTTAAAGGCGAGTCCAACCTCAAGAAAACCAAGCACCACCTTCACTGTTGTAAGCCAGCCTCCACTTTTTGGTAAAGATTTAAGCATGCCGGGAAACAATGCAAACAACGCAAAAGGCAACGCCAGTGCAAAACCAAAACCGCCCATACCTGCGGTTAACTGCATAGCACCACCATCAGCAGTTAAAGAACCCGCAAGCAACGACCCTAAAATTGGACCCGTACAAGAAAAAGAAACAAGTGCGAGGGTAAGAGCCATAAAGAAAATACCTACCGCATTGCCTGCTCCTGCCTTGCTATCAGTTTTGTTGGTAAAAGATGCGGGCAAGGTAATTTCGTACAATCCAAAAAAAGACAACGCAAAAATGATGAAGATGACGAAGAACCCTACATTTAAATAAACATTGGTAGAGATATTATTTAAGATATCTGGGTTTAAAGTATCGAGGAAATGGAATGGAAGGCTTAACAAAATGTAAATAAAGAATATAAAAAAGCCATACAAAAAAGCATTTTTAATACCAGATTTTCTGTTCTCCGCTTTTTTTGTAAAAAAGGAAACAGTAAGCGGTATCATAGGGAAAACACAAGGGGTTAGCAAAGCTACCAACCCGCCAAAAAAACCGAGCAAAAAAAGCGCTCCTAACCCTTTTGACTGCACCTTATCAGTTAAAGAAGCAGAAGAAGTTTTACAATCCGTTAAAGGCTTATCCATATTGATGGAAGGAATAAGGATGCGGTTTGAAATTATCGCTACATTTTTTTCTCCGGTCAGAATTTTGAGCGTGTCTGATTCTGGAAAAAAAGATTCATATGCGCCAACTTCATAATTTACTTGGAGCTCGAAAGATGAAGGAATAGTACCGGCAAGGGTTACAACCTGCGTAAACACAATACTATCTGAAACAGTCTGTAATTTTTTTGCCCAAACATGGTCATCGGTAAGTGCTCCTGG
>JBBRPX010000133.1:0-10249 GCA_038227505.1 Chitinophagales bacterium | reverse complement strand
TTTAAAATGCTGCTATGAACAGCCAGGCCTTCAACAAACTTTTTTAAGAATTCCTTTGTTTTTTCGTCAGTCAAATTACCGGTTTCATCAAACTTTTTATTTACCTCCGTTATCACTACTTCGGGAACGTTCATCGTCATAGCATTTATTGCCACCAATATTTGCCGCAGGTGATATTGTGCCCTTACACCACCCAGCAAACTTGGGCTTGCACTAATTATTCCCACCGCTTTTTTGTTAAAAGGTTTTGCCGGGTGCTTGGAAAGAAAATCAATTATATTTTTTAGCGCTCCGGGAACAGAATAATTATACTCGGGTGTAACTATAATAAGTGCATCTGCAGTTTTAATGGCAGTACTTAATTTTTCAATTGGTTCAGGGAAAAATTTTTCATGTAAATCAAAATTGTACATAGGCACATCCGCGATAGATATATGTTCAACAACAATATTGGAGGGTGCAATTTTTTATACCGCTTTTAAAGCCATCGTGTTAAAGGATTCTTTTCTTAAACTTCCAGAAATGGCTGCAAAGTGATAATTATCTTTCATCATATTATTTTATAATTAAATTATTGTGCTGAAATTCCTCCATCAATTACCTGGGTCGTACCGGTCATATATTGGCTGTCATCACTTGCAAGAAATAAAACTAGTTTTGCCACTTCAATTGGTTCTGCATAGCGTCCAAATGGTATTGTGTTCTCCAAATGTTTTTTTACTTCTTCGGCATGTCCCGCCACTTCACCTTCTTCAATTGATCGCATCATTCTATTATTTACTGGCCCGGGATTAATAGAATTTACCCTTATTTTTCTTATGCCTGCTTCAATAGCTGTGGCACGCATAATACCCATAACAGCGTGTTTGCTGATTATGTAGGCACTTAAATTAGCAGAACCTAAAATACCTGATACAGAGGATGTCATAATTATGCTCCCGCCATCTTTCATTTGGGGTAATACATATTTATTCCCCAACCATGCACCCTTTACATTTACAGAAATTACTTTATCAAATATTTCCTCAGGATAATCTATAATAGGTTTTACTGCTCCTTCAACGCCTGCATTGTTGAAAAAAACATCAATTTTTCCAAATAATTTTATTGTTTCATTTATATAGTTTTCCACATCAACAGCTTTCGTAAAATCGGCAATACAATATTTTAAATGCTCAATATTTTCTTCTACCACTTTTTTTCAATGCGTCTTCAGTAAGATCAATCAACATTACTTTTGTACCTTCTTCTAAAAATAATTTAGCGGTTATTTTTCAAATACTACCGGCAGCACAAGTAATAATTGCAACTTTTTTTTCTAATATCTTCATCAATAAACTTTATAAATTAATTTTCCCGTGCTCGCCTTCTGCATATTCCTTTCCCATAACAATTGCTTTTAGCATGTTGAAAAGAACCACCATTTTGTTTGAAGTGCCGTCCCAATAATTTACTTCGTTGGGCGTTACTTTGATAAGTATCATGTCAGTATCTTCCAAACCAAGTGGAAACCATGCCTTCAAAATGGAACTCCACAGCTCTTTCATTTTAGTTTTGTCTTTTACTAAAGCTGCTGTACCATGAATCATTAGATAGTTATTGCTGCTTTCGTTGGTAATGGAAATAGATACTTTTTTACTTTCTTCTATTTCGTCAACTTTATAGGAGGATGCTCTTGTAAAAAACCAGATAGTTCCATCGTCATCAATTTTACTTATGCTCATCGGCCTGCCTGATAAATTTTCTGCATTTTTTTCGTTTGTAATGAGCATACAGGTCCTCACATCTTTGACCATTGCAATTAGCTTTTCAACATTTTCATTTTGTTCCTGTTTCATATAACTTATTTGTGTTTTAGTGGACGTCCTAACTAATGCTCATTTGTCAAATATCATGCTGCAAACTTTGGGCTTTCAAAAGAATAAAATTTCATACGTTCGGGGAAATTAGTTACAACATTCTCATATTATTGGGAAGAGTATTGCTCAAAGGGATTTAGGCTTAGTACCGGTGCATTAACGTTAATACCCTGGCACTTCATTCTTGTATGATTCAGACTTTTTTTATTTTTAAATAGTATAACAACATTTCCTTTTTTGTGTTTTCGTCTGCATAAATTTATGTTGCAGCAATTTGAGAAAAATGACATTCTCCATCATTAAAAGTTTTCACTTTGCCATAATAATACAAAGAATGCGATTAGCGCTGTTGTTTAAATTTCTGGGATCCTAAAAAAAATAAAATGGTTGGTTTAAGAAAGTTCATCAAATGAAGTGGCTTGAATTAATATCATTATACAACCTGCAAAAATATTTACAATGCGACTAGATTTATGATTCTAGTCTTGTAAACAAAATCATTACTATCGAAATCTAGAAAATTATGTAAAAAGCTAAAAGGAAGTTTTGGGCAGCAACATAATGTAGCAATATGTTGAAGAAAAAGCACGGGGAATAGTTTTGGGTTAAAAGTATTTCAGATATTGTTGATCTGGCGTAAGTATTTTTTTGCGGAGAAATGGCTTTATCCAACTGCCTTATTGTTCATTTCCAATATCCCTTTTAAAATTTTTGTTGATTTTTTTTCTGAGTTTACTAAATCATCAAGCGTAATTTTATCGAGTAACTGGTCTATAGTAAATTGAATCATTTGCCAAAGGGAACGTGTAGAACAATCTACGGAATGGGTGCAAAGGTTCAACATACCCGCATGAAGTCCGCAAAATTCCTTGTCAAACAAAGATCCCCCCAAGGCTTTCAGAACGTTGTTGATAATAATTTGATTTGCGGGTATGGCTAATAAATATCCTCCCTTATAACCCGGAGTGCTGTTAATAAATTCTGCTATCCTCAAAATGCGGGTAAGCTTAGCTACGTAATGAGTGCTTAGACCTTCGGCTTCACTCAATTGCGGAATGCTCATTCCTTCTTCGGTATGGCAACCGGCAATACGTATCAGTATTCTCAAACCATATTCTTCTTGTGCAGTAATTTTCATGTAACCAATTATGTGTTCAAAGATTCAATATTAATTTGGTATTTGGCTGCTATATAATTTTTTAGCTTATCAGTTTCTTCAGGCAAATTTCTTATACTGCAAACCTTATCGTACACAGTGGAAAGTTCCTGTGCAATTTCAACGGCACTGTTTCCTTCAATCATATAACGGTGCAGGATATGTAACAACTGACCGTTTTTAAATACAGCAATATTGGGAGAAGTTGCTGTTATGCCGGGCAGATATTTTTCTCTGAAATACGTAACCGCTTCCTTTTCCATGCCTGCAAACAAAGTTACATAGTCATCAGGTATTACTTCATTTGCCATAGATAATATTACACCGGGCCTTGCCTTGCCCGCGGCGCATCCACAAACAGAATTTAATACTACCAGTGTAGTTTTATCATCCCGGTTGTTTAATGCAGCATCTACATCTGCAACGGTAAGCAATTCCTTAAAACCCACCGCAGTTAACTCTTCCCTGAAAGGCTGAGCAACCTCAGGTGAATAGGAAGGTGCGCTGGTGCTCATCAAACTTTTTATACTTATCAGTGCCATACTATTTTTTTTATTGGTTATAACATTCCTAATTCTAATTGGGCTACCTCAGACATCATGCTTCTATCCCACGCAGGTTTCCACGTTACAGCAACATGCACATCATTTACTCCTTCAATTAGTCTTACTTTTTGATCTACTTCTATAGGCAGTGATTGCGCTGCCGGACAACTCGGTGCAGTTAACGTCATTACGATCTGTACATTATTGATAGGCAAAATATTCACTTCATAAATTAATCCCAACTCAAAAATATCAACCGGTATTTCAGGATCGTAGATGGTTTGCAAACACGCGTATATTTTTTCTTTTAATGCATCTGTATTCATGACTGTTTTATTAAAGTTTCATTTTTAATTTTATATGCCAACGCATAATTTTTCATTTGTTTCAACATTGCCAGTAAACCATTGGACCGGGTTTGTGCAAGATGTGTCGTCATGCCAATCTGCTTTATAAAATCTAATTTAGCTTCTATAATTTCATCGGGAGTGTTGCCTGACAATACTCTTATCAGCATACTGATTAATCCTTTTACAATCATCGCATAGCTTTCTGCCTTATAAAAAACCTTTCCATCTTTATAATCTGCCGCCAAATATACCGTCGACTGGCAACCTCGCACTTTGTTGTCATCATTCTTATATTCAACTTCCAGAGGCTGTAATTTTTTACCCAGGTCAATGATGTATTCGTATTTATCATCCCAGGAATCGAACAATGAAAAATCTTCCACTATTTCTTTTTCCACCGCTTCAATTGTTTTATCATCATTCATTTGTTATTCTTTTTTTAAGTATGCCGTATTTACAATTACCTTTTTCTGACCGGAAAAAAGACTAAAAAACAAGGTATATTTATGACAACATTTTAATTGCTTTTTGTAAACCCAAAACCAGTTCATCTATTTCTTCTTTTGTATTATAAACGGCAAATGAAGCCCTAACTGTACCTGAAATACCAAAACGGTTCATCAAAGGTTGTGTGCAATGGTACCCTGTTCTTACAGCTATACCCCTGTTATCTAATAAAGTACCTATATCCTGCGGATGAAGCCCATCAATTACAAATGAAACAACACTTATTTTTTCTCTGGCCTTCCCAATTATTTTCAAGCCCGGTATCAGTTCTAATTGTTCTGTTGCATAAGCCAATAATTCTTTTTCATGCCGGCGCATCTTTTCTTTTCCGATTTGATGAATGAAATCCAATGCTGTTTTAAATGCAATTGTATCTGCAATATTGGGAGTGCCGGCTTCAAATTTATACGGTAATTCATTGTACGTTGTTTTTTCAAACGTTACTTCCTTAATCATTTCTCCACCACCCTGAAAAGGAGGCATGCTTTCCAACAAATGTTTTTTTCCGTACAATATGCCAACACCTGTTGGTCCGTATAATTTATGAGCTGAGAAAGCAAAAAAATCGCAATCCATATCCTGTACATCAATATCAAGATGAACGGCTGATTGTGCCCCATCTACAAATACTATGGCCCCGATTTTATGGGCTGCATTAATTATTTGCTTAACAGGATTAATAGTTCCAAGCGAATTAGATACATGTACGATGGACACTAATTTTGTTTTGGGGCTTAATAGTTTTTCATATTCATCCATCAATAATTCCCCTTGATCGTTGACAGGAATTATTTTTAATATCGCTCCATTTTGTTCGCATAAAATCTGCCAGGGAACAATATTGGAATGGTGCTCCATAACTGAAATAATTATCTCATCGCCTGCTTTTATATTTTGCCTTCCCCAGGTATAAGCCACCAGGTTTATACCTTCTGTAGTTCCCCGGGTGAAAATGATTTGTTCTCTTGATTCAGCGTTTATGAATTGCTGTACCGCATCACGGGTATCTTCAAATGCCTGTGTAGCCTCTTCTGCCAGCGTATGAATACCACGATGAATATTTGCATTGTTATTGGAATAATAATTTATCAATGCATCAATCACCATTTGTGGTTTTTGAGAAGTGGCTGCGTTGTCAAGATAAATCAATGGCTTGCCTTTCACTTTCCGGTTTAAAACAGGAAATTGTTTTCTGATGGAATAAGCATCCAATTTTTTTTGTATAGTTACTGTTTCTGTCATGTTATATTAAATTCTAAACGTTCTGAAATCAACCCATCAACATACTTACGGATAGGTTCAAGTTTTATGTGTTCCAATATATCTATGGCAAATGCATGAACCAATAAAGACTTTGCTTTTTTTTCGGGGATACCTCTTGACTGTAAATAAAACAGACCTTCTTCATTCAACCTACCCACGGTACAGCCATGTGAACATTTTACATCGTCAGCAAAAATTTCTAATTGTGGTTTAGCGTTCACAGTAGCCAAGTTTGAAAGCAAAACATTTTTGTTGGATTGATACGCATTTGTTTTTTGCGCATTTGGCTGAACAAATATTTTTCCATTAAACACTGCACTTGCATTGTCATTCAAAATACCCTTGTATAATTGGTTGCTCAGGCAATTGGGTTTCACATTGTCCACCAGCGTATGGTTATCAATATGCGTTTGGCCTGTTGGAAAATACAAGCCATATAAATGTGCTTCGCTATGCGCTGCTTCTAAAATCACATTTAGATTATTGCGAACAATGCCGCCACTTAAAGATATCAGCACTGTATGTATATAGCTTTTACCTAACTGACGAAAATGTGTGGTGCTTACCTGGTTGGTATGTGGAGCATCATTTTGAATTTTGTAATATTCAACCATGGCATCTTCTTCCACTATTACTTCCATTACCTGGTTAGTAAAACTTTCACTAAGGCCAATTGTTGTGTATGTTTCTACTATTTGCACTTGCGCATGCTCGCTGATGTGCACCAGGCTGCGGGGCTGTGCGAAAATATTGGCTGATCTGGCATCTGTAACATTATAAATATAAACAGGATGTTCCGTAATTTTTCCTTTTTTTACATGAATAAAAACAGCACCCTGAACAAAGGCGGTATTGAGTGCATTTATACCATCTTTTAAATAATTGCTGCTATGCCCCAGGTTCTTTGCTACAATATCTTTAAACTCATTTATCGCCGCCTCTTCCAATGGCAATACAATTAATGCAGCAGAACGGATGACAGAAAGTGAGAAAGAGAATAGACCATTTATAAAAACCAACTCATTGGCCTGCTCATACCCGGGCAATCGAACGGCATTTAAATCCTCTTCTGAAATATTAACCGGCAATAAGGGAAATTCATACTCTTTATTAAATAGTCCGCTGATGCGTGTATATCTCCATTCTTCATGCTTCACAGTAGGAATGCCCATCTTGCTGAATTCATTAAAAGCTGACTCCCGTAAAGTGCTAATACCATTGCCGCTATTCTCTGAAGGTAATTGCTCAAACCGTTCTTTAAAATATTCAATTGTGTTCATGATTTTTTGTTTTTTAATTCAGACTTATGCTTATTGCTCAACCGCAATTTCATTTTTTATAAAGTCGTAACCTTTTTCTTCCAGTTCCAATGCAAGCTCTTTAGTACCTGATTTTACAATACGGCCATTGTACAATACATGCACAAAATCCGGTACAACATAATCAAGAAGACGCTGGTAGTGTGTAACCACTAAAACGGCATTATCATTATTGCGAAATTTATTTACACCATTTGCTACAATGCGGATGGCATCAATATCCAAACCTGAATCGGGTTCATCCAGCAAAGCCAGTCTGGGCTGAAGCATTGCCATCTGAAAAATTTCATTTCGTTTTTTTTCACCGCCGGAAAATCCTTCGTTTAGTGAACGACTCAATAAAGATTTTTCAATATCCATCAAAGCCATTTTTTCTTTCATCAACTTAAGAAAAGCAACGCCGTCCAATGGCTCCTGCCCACGGTATTTACGGATTTCATTTACCGAGGTTTTAATAAAATTGATCGTACTCAATCCGGCAATTTCTACCGGGTATTGAAAAGCCAGAAACAATCCTTCACCCGCTCTTTTTTCAGGTGACATATCCAACAGATCTTTTCCAAAAAAATCAACTGATCCTTCGGTTACTTTGTAATTTTCTCTTCCGGTCAATACAGATGCAAGAGTACTTTTTCCTGAGCCATTTGGGCCCATGATGACATGCACTTCACCTGGTTTTATTTCAAGGTTAATACCTTTTAAAATTTTCTTTCCTTCTATCCCTGCGTGTAAATTCTCAATTTTCAACATGATCTATTATTTAAAATGATTTGTTTATCGTTTATAAAAAGCTTTTACCAATTGCCTTTTGCCCTTTGTTACCCTACACTACCTTCCAAACTAATTGCTAATAATTTTTGCGCTTCCACAGCAAATTCCATCGGCAACTGGTTCATCACTTCTTTGGCAAATCCATTTACAATTAATGCAACTGCTGTTTCGGTATCAATGCCTCTTTGGTTGCAATAGAATATCTGGTCCTCTCCAATTTTTGAAGTAGTGGCTTCATGTTCCACCACTGCCGAATTGTTTTTTACTTCGATGTAAGGAAAAGTATGCGCTCCACACTTATCGCCCAGTAAAAGAGAATCGCATTGAGAATAATTACGGGCATTGGCTGCGTTTTTACCCACATGTACCAACCCTCTGTAACTATTGTTACTGAACCCTGCGGAGATCCCTTTTGATACAATGCGGCTCTTTGTGTTTTTGCCCAAATGCAACATTTTTGTGCCGGTATCTGCCTGCTGGTAATTGTTGGTAAGCGCTACGGAATAAAATTCACCTACAGAATTATCTCCTTTCAAAATAACACTCGGATATTTCCAGGTAATTGCTGAACCTGTTTCTACCTGTGTCCATGATATTTTAGAATTATTTCCTTTACAAATTCCACGCTTGGTTACAAAATTATAGATGCCACCCTTTCCTTCTTTATCACCGGGATACCAGTTCTGTACGGTTGAATATTTTATCTCTGCATCGTCCAGCGCAATTAATTCCACTACGGCAGCATGCAATTGGTTTTCATCCCGCATCGGTGCTGTACAACCTTCCAGGTAACTTACATAACTTCCTTCTTCTGCTATAATAAGTGTTCTTTCAAACTGCCCGGTGTTTTCTGCATTAATGCGGAAATAAGTAGATAATTCCATCGGGCAGCGGACGCCTTTAGGTATATAACAGAATGACCCATCGCTAAAAACAGCCGAGTTAAGCGCAGCAAAATAATTATCAGTGATGGGAATTACGGAGCTTAAATATTTTTTTACCAGTTCCGGATGTTCCTGTATTGCTTCGCTTAAAGAGCAAAATATAATGCCAAGTTCTGCCAACTGTTCTTTAAAGGAAGTGCCTACAGAAACACTGTCAACCACAATATCTACGGCAACACCTGACAGGCGTTTTTGCTCGTTTAGTGAAATGCCCAGCTTATCAAAAGTTCTTTTTAATTCAGGGTCAATTTCATCCAGGCTATTAGGATTTACTTTTTGTTTAGGTGCAGAGTAATAAATAATATCCTGATAATTAATGGCAGGATATTTTATGTTGGCCCATTTTGGTGATGCCCCATCAAGCGTGAGCCAATAACTGTATGCTTTTAGTCTCCAATCCAGCATCCACTGCGGTTCATTCTTTTTATCAGATATAAATCGAATGGTATCCTCATTCAAACCCTTAGGTGCTTCATCTGCTTCAATATCGGTTACAAAGCCATACTTATATTCACTAAGAATATTTCTTTCAATGGTAGTACGGTCATCGTCAATTATATGTTTTTCGAGTGTATCTATTTCTGCATTCATGAAGCAAAGCTACGCAAATAAATCAATTTATACAAAAAAGTATAAACAATGAAAATGATAGAACAGAAAAAATATAACACGATTGAAAATGTAGCAGATTGAAAAAATGATTTCGTTTTGTGCTGGATTAACGCTGGGAGGCTAACGGGTTTTTCCGTTGCAACTAATGCACTAAAAGGATTCAATGTATTTTATAAAAGAAGGTTGCATATTTTGCCCGTTGGGAGCAATAGATGTTGAATATAAAATTCCTGCCTCAATGCTATGTAGCATTAATTTTTGCGGAATAACTGCTTTACTATTTTTCTAACAAAACCTTTTTAACCGTTTAGCAGTTAACTTATACCTCAAGCTGTAGTAACATTCCCTGCGATAATTTCTATAAACTTTGTTCTGTGCCTTTCCACCAGTAAGTTTTTCGCTACTTGATTTGTAATAAAATACCGGCTTCAATTCATCCCGAGTAAGTGCTTTTTTGAGGTTCCGGAAAGTTGGTATCTGATATTTTTTTCTTCCAAACGGTAACAGTTTTCCCTCACGATAATTCTATCTTCTATAGCTTCATTAAATATCGAACGTAACGGCCTCAGCGCAATTCCAACAGTTGTTTTAGTTGCTTCCCTGCCCAACATCCAGTTTTCATATTGGTATAAAAACTTACGGTTATCTCCGAAAACAAAACATTACCCTTAAATACTTTTATGTAGCGATAGGTACGCTGATAATTTATGGCACTACCTACACGCCCCTCCTCTAACAGCTTTTTAATGTAAGACAGGAATGTTATTGAAATTGTATTGGGCTTGCTATAGTCTTCATTGAAAATATTAAATCGCCTTAAGAATGGAGCATAATCAAAATTATCTGCTTTTTTATTTTGCTCATCAACAAATGGTTTTCGTTGATTAAGTTTTAAAAAACGTGTTTTTAAGTCAACATATTCC
>JBBRPX010000132.1:0-10335 GCA_038227505.1 Chitinophagales bacterium | reverse complement strand
GAGGGGAAATTTCTTTTTTAAGATGTCTAATTTACCGTTGTTTACGCCAAAGAATTCAATAGGGTTTACGGTTTCGAGATTAATGATCGTTTCTGTCAATGGATTTTAGTTTTTCCACTGTTTCTGTCATGCTGATATTTTCAGGGCATACATAGCAGCGGTTAGTTATCAATAAAAATACAATTGCAATACTAACTTGTCTCTTTTTCAAATGTAACGAAATGCTTTTAATAGATTGTGTATTTACTTATCAACAGAATGTTAATTAAAATCTTTAAAATGATTTATAGGTTTTAATTTTTATTCGGTTATAGTTCCACGCTTTTAACTTCTTCCACAAAAACATTCAGATTTTAATTTTTCGGTTAATAATTGCTATTAGTGCCGGTAATAAATTTGCATGGCATATTTAAAAAGAATTGTCTTTAGGGTTTATTGAATATTTATAGATCATATGTAATCTTGCCATCTAATCAACAAATTTTTTCTGCTGTTTTGTAGCGTATGATTTTATAGGTGGGTAAACTTCCTGTATATTCAGTTCAATGTTGGGGAAATCAGGCAACAGGTTCCCAACTGGTGATTTCCTGGATCTTTATCCTGCATCGTTCATGCCATCTATTATACCTTTACGATGCCAGTGGTAACATAGCGGTATTAAAAATAATTATCCTTGTATTTACGTTTTACTTCTACATTTGTACCTGCATTTAAATTTTTAGTGTGTCTAAACAAATTAACAAGGTTACCGGAGCAGGTTTACTAATTGCTTTAGGAATTATTTACGGCGATATTGGAACCTCACCTTTGTACGTTTTTGATGAGATCATTCATGGCAGGGTCATTACCGAACTGCTCGTTGTTGGTTCGTTAAGCTGCATTATCTGGACACTCACCCTGCAAACAACCATTAAATATGTTATCATTACGCTGAAAGCCGATAACCGGGGAGAGGGCGGTATTTTTTCTTTATACACGCTGGTAAGACGGAGGCGCAAATGGCTGGTATTGCCCGCCATGATCGGCGGTGCGGCCCTGCTCGCCGATGGGATGATAACGCCTCCCATCTCGGTTACGTCGGCTATTGAAGGGTTACGGATTACACCCGCTTTCAGCGATATTTCACAAACCACCATCATTTATATCGTAATAGGGATACTGGCACTCTTATTTTTTATGCAGCAGTTTGGAACGCTCAGCATTGGCAAAATGTTTGGCCCTATTATGCTGGCCTGGTTCTCTATGCTGGCGGCTTTGGGGTTATCGCATATAACGGATAACTGGAGTGTTTTTAAAGCACTTAATCCTTACGAAGCCATTATATTTTTAAAAGAATATCCCGGTGGTTTCTGGTTATTGGGTGCCGTATTTCTTTGTACTACGGGTGCTGAGGCATTGTACAGCGACCTGGGGCATTGCGGCCGCGGTAATATCCGCCGTTCCTGGATATTTGTAAAATCCTGTTTGCTGATCACATATATAGGCCAGGCAGCATGGTTGCTTCAAAATCATAGTGGTGAAGTTTTTGAAGGAAAAACATTTTATGCGGTAATGCCCGATTGGTTTTTAATACCAGGTATTATTATTGCAACCGCCGCAGCCATTATTGCCAGCCAGGCATTGATCAGTGGTTCGTTTACTTTAATAAGTGAAGCCATTCGTTTAAACCTGTGGCCAAAAATGAAGATCAATTATCCTACCGAGGCCAAAGGGCAGTTATTTGTGCCGGGTATCAATATGCTTTTATTTGTGGGTTGCGTGGGTATCGTACTTTATTTTCAAACCTCCAGTGCTATGGGTGCGGCTTATGGTTTAGCCATTACACTTTGTATGCTGGCTACTACCATACTGGTTGCTAATTTTATGGTGTTGCACCGGGTAAAACCATTTTTTATATACCTGTTCCTGGGTGTTTTTTTAACCATCGAATTAAGTTTCTTAATTGCCAACCTCGATAAATTTCACCACGGTGGGTATGTTACTTTAATTATTGGCGGCGGTTTGTTTGCTGTAATGTATATCTGGTACAGGGCACGTAAGATCAAGAACCGTTATGTTGAATTTGTAAGGCTGGAAGAATACATTCCCAAACTGGAGGGTCTAAGTAATGATACTTCGGTGCCCAAATATGCAACACACCTGGTTTATTTAACCAGTGCCAATAACCCCAAAGAGATCGAGCATAAAATTATTTATTCCATATTGAGCGGTAAACCAAAACGTGCCGATATCTTTTGGTTTGTGCATGTGGATACGATGGATGATCCGTACACCTGCGAATATTCAGTGGAGCATATTATTCCCAATGATATCATCCGGGTAGAATTCAGGCTTGGTTTCCGCATGGCGCCACGCATTAACCTGATGTTTAAAAAAGTGGTGGAAGACCTGGTAACCAACCGCGAAGTGAATGTTACCAGCCGTTACGAAAGCCAGCAACGTAATAACATGGTGGGTGATTTTAAATTTATTGTCATGGAAAAATTCCTGAGCCAGGATAATGAACTGCCCTTCTTTGAACGCGTTATTATGAAATTTTATTTCTGGTTAAAAGAAGCTTCACTCAGCGAAGAAAAAGGATTTGGCCTGGAGCAGAATACTGTGGTGGTTGAAAAATTCCCGCTGATCATTGCGCCGGTAAGTAAATTAAAACTGACAAGGATCTACACAGATGAGGAGGAGTAAGAATCGCCGCCTCTAACCCATAAAAGAGGAATTGAAGTATGTTGTTCGAAAAGTATTTAATTTACAAAGTCTGAGTGATTGAATATTGAAAATTTTTTAAACAATTAAATTTCAAAGTCTCTATCCTGAGCCGAGCCGAAGGAAGGAAACATGAACTCAATAACAGCCATAGCACTTAAAGAAAAAATAAATAATGCTGAAGACTTTCAGTTGATAGATGTTCGTGAACCATACGAGCATGATGATTTTAATATCGGGGGCGAATTGATTCCCTTGCATGAAATTGTACAACATCTTGATAAGATAGCTACCGATAAACCTGTAATCCTCTATTGCCGCAAAGGCATACGCAGCCAGATCGCCATTCAGCGGCTACAGGAAAAATTTTCATTTCATAATCTTATTAACCTCATTGGCGGAACAGAAGCCTGGAAGAAGGAATTTGGAGTTACTCATTAGTAGTTAAAAGGATAGTGTATCAGTTTGAAATCTTAGATAATAATTTTACTGTCAGTCTTGAGCTTGTCGAAGACGGGTTAGTTTAGTAAATTCCGGTTTCGACAAGCTCAACCTGACAACTTTTCAAACTGATATACTACCGTTAAAAGTTAAGCGGTAATTGTTTAAAGCAGAATGCTTAATTTAACAGGGTGCTAATGACAAATGTCCACTGACTAATGACAAATAACTAACGCTTGCTCCACATCATTCTCTATATAATCATTGGCATTGCAGTGTTATCGGTTATAGTCTATTTCTTCCAGGAAAAATTTATTTTCAAACCCGAAAAATTAAAACAGGATTTTATTTATAAATACGATGTCCCTTTTGATGAATTGTTTTTTGATGTAGAACCCGGCGTGCGCATCAATGGCCTGCATTTCAAGATGGATAAGCCTTTGGGCCTTGTCCTGTATTTTCATGGTAATAGCCGCAGTATAAAAGGCTGGTCAAAATATGCAGTAGATTTTTATCGGTACCAATATGATGTGGTGCTGGTTGATTACCGGGGCTTTGGTAAAAGCACCGGCAAGCGTAATGAAAAGGATATGCTTAGCGATATGCAGTTTGTATATGAAAAACTGGCAGCAAAATACAACGAGAACCATATCATTGTGTATGGCCGTAGCATGGGCAGCGGTTTTGCAGCCAAGATAGCCTGCGATAATAAACCACGCTATTTAATTTTAGATGCGCCTTACTTCAGTTTTAAAAAAGCAGTGGAGCGTTTTTTACCCATACTACCCATAAGTTGGGTACTGCGGTATCACATGCGTACCGACAGGTGGATAACAAAAGTAAATTGTCATACTTATATTCTCCATGGTACCAAAGACTGGCTGCTTCCCATCAGCAACAGTGAAAAACTACAGGCGCTTAATCCACAAAAAATAACATTGATCCGCATTCCCGGCGGCGGACACAATAACCTGCCTTCCTTTCCGGCTTATCATAATTTTATCAGAGATATTTTGCAATATTGAAACGTTAATCAGAAAACGTTAATCCGTTAACACGTTAATCTGTTTAAACGTGTTACCAATTAACTAATAAACGGATTAACGTATTAACCAATAAACGGATTAACGAATTAACCAATCAACCTTTACTTACCTTTGCCCTCCATGAAACGAAAAACAATCTTCCGTTGGCTTAAGATCATCATCCTGTTGTACAGCAGCATTGGCATTGCCCTGTATTACCTACAGGAAATTTTTTTATTTCATCCCGAAAAATTTTCGAATGCCTATGTGTATCATTTCAAGGTTCCATTTGAGGAAGTGAATATTCCATTCAGTGGTACAGATACATTGAACATGATCAAATTTTTTCCGGCAGATTCAATAAGAAGGGGCGTGGTGGTTTATTTTCATGGCAATAAAGAAAACATTGAACGCTATGCAAAGTTTGCCAACAATTTTACCAAACACGGTTACGAAGTATGGATGGAAGATTATCCGGGTTTTGGAAAAAGTACCGGCGAACGCACCGAAAAGAAAATGTTTGCACAGGCATTGGAGGTACAAAAAATGGCGGCAGCCAAATATGGTAAAGACAGTATTATTGTGTATGGTAAATCCTTTGGAACAGGCATTGCAGCTTATGTGGCCTCCGAATCCAATAACCAGCGATTGATTTTGGAGACACCTTATTACAGCATTCCATCACTGTTTAGTTGCTATGCACCCATCTATCCAACGACTGCCATGAGTAATTATAAAATACCATCGTATCTTTTTTTAGCAGACGTACATTATCCCATAACCATTTTTCATGGCACCGATGATGGTGTGGTACCTTACCGCAATGCAGCCAGGTTAAAAAATGTTTTAAAACCTACCGATGAATTTGTAACGGTTGAAAAAGGTACGCATCATAACCTGAATGATTTTGATTTGATGAAGAAAAAACTGGATAGTTTATTATCCATACGTTAACAGCAGCGTGTCAGGCTGAGCTTGTCGAAGCCGGTATGTTTTTTTATGTAGCCCGCCTTCGACAGGCTCAGGCTGACAGTCTTTTAAATAATACACTACTCCAATAACTGCGTTTTGGTTTTACCAACTTTTAAAGTGTAGTTAACACCGATCTTTAAAGCGTAATTTTCTGTACCATGACTTACAGGAAATCCATAAGCAACGGGATAATCATATTCAGATACAATTTCCTGTATTATTTCATACACTGTTTTTCCAAATGGCCTGTCCGTATCTTTCATATCGGTAAACCCGCCAATGATAAGTCCCGCCAGGTTTTCAAATTTGCCGCTTCGTTTTAACTGGTACAGCATCCGGTCAATATTATAAAGCTGTTCACCAATGTCTTCAATAAACAGTATTTTATTTTTTGTGTTGATATCAGACGGCGTGCCTGTTATATGCGCCAGCAGTGATAAGTTGCCACCAACAAGTTCTGCAGTTGCTGCACCTGGTTTATTAAAAGAATTTGCAGCACAACTGTATTTTGCTTTTTTACCCATCATCGCTTTGTGCAGCGATTGTATGAATTCATTTTCGCCTTCATTAAAAGCTGCAGCCATGGGAGCATGCAGTGATGCTGTTTTTATTTTTGTAAGGAGGTGTGCATGCAAAACGGTAATATCACTAAAGCCGATTACCCATTTTGGCTTCTTTTTAAACTTTGTAAAATCGAGGCCGTCAATAATACGCCCCATACCATAACCACCACGGCCAAAGGGTGTAGTTCGGGTACTTCGCCAAAGGCTGCAGCTGGGTTCATCATTTTAAAAGAAAAAAAATAAATTATTAAACACAACATATCAAAAAACAAGTGGCAGGCCGACTACTAAACAAAAGTTGTTATCGTGTACATAATCAAAAAGCGAAGTATTTTCTCCGCAAAGACTGTAGCACCTGCTTTTACGCCACTTCCGCCATAGCGGAACTAAGCGTAAAAAATCAAATAAACTAAAACAGAGAACTGTAGCGGTTGTGCAGCCACTGCTTGTAAGAAGTACTAAGCTGCTTTAAAAAACCAGACTACTCATAGGATGCTGGGTATGTTGATTTAAAAAAAAGAATTAAATTTGGGATAAGAAAAAAAATCTGGCGAAGGGGAAAGGTTTATTAAAAAAATAAATCTTTCTCTTTCAAAAGAAAATTATAAACTACCATATTGATTTTCTCGACTACTTAAGGGTACATAGGATACTTTTGTTACCTGCTGGCTTAGCTAATCTACATACATGGGCTGCTTATATACACCTCGAACTGTAAAGTTATCAAATTCAATGGTTTGGGCCTGCGTCACTTCTAATAAAACATGTAATCTTCTATACTTAAAATCAGGATTAAAAGTATAAGTATATAGTAGTTTTCCATTTGCATAAAAACTATAAGCGGTTTTTGACTTGTATATGTCTAAATGATTCAGGGAATTTTCGCCCATGTTGATATTTTCATTTTTTGTCCATTTGCATATAGCACTGTCTCCATGCAGAATTATAAAAAATCCATTGTTGGCAATAAAAAACGATATATCATCTTTATTTTGTTCACCACCAATAGTTATACCATAGGGAGATGTTTGAGTTCCAGCAATATGTTTTGTATCAATCGCTACTGCATAATCAAAACTTAAATCGGGATTAATAGATTTTTCTGCAGACCAATCCTGGTCTTTTTCAGAGGTGGTAATCATTTTATCATTGCTGATTTTTGTATGAAGTGTATCATAACTCCAACCATAAACTTTTCCTGAAAAATTGTCGGTATGAAATACTTTTAATGTGTCTTTATTGATTGTTTTCAAGTTACCTCCCCAAACATCATCCCTGTTTAAATTAGAACTATCAAATAAATATTCAGAGAGTTCAATAAATGCATCTTTCTTTTGCAATTCAAGGTTGTCAAACTTTACCCTTTGGTTCTTCGATTTTGTAAAACCTAATTTACTGCCAAACACTTTAAAACTGCTAATTGATTTTAAATAAGTATCATTAATGTAAAACGTCATAGAATTTTTTTTCTCGCTTACTTTTATTTTTATTATATTAAGGCGGGAATCACCTTTAGCGATTTCAGTATTCGCTGTCCACGGTACAAGTTCTTCGTAAACATTATGGGTATATCTGTAAATTTTGTAGAACCCTGTTGCTGCAATTTCAAATACATATCCATTTGTATTATCACTACCGCCAAAGAAAAGACCGTACCCAACGTTTTGCTTGCCACTTATATGTTCCGCATTTACTGAAACCACAAAATCAGACATGGGGTTATTCACCGGGATAGTAACCAAACAGTCTTTATCATCCGTATTTTCCATTACATAAGCACCCTTAACTATCATGTAAACAGCAGGTCCAATTGTACTAGTTGGCCAATTATTAGCGTTATCCTCAAATGTTTCATTAAAGATAATGTTAGCATCAGACTTGCTGGAATTTTGTGCAAAGGCAGCACTTGAAAAAAGGATTACGGCAGAAAAAATAATGTATTTCATAGTTAACATTTTTAATGTTTTTTTTAATCCATTTCCTAAAGATAACTTAGAGTAACTTATAAAATATAAGTGGTAATGGGTATATTTAGTATTAAGGTGCTTGGTAAATGAAGCAGTGAAACAACAAACACTTTGCTCCGTTAAATATTTCTCCAATTCAACTACCCTTGTTTAAAAAAATAGTCATTAGTTATAATCTCCTACTGAGACAGCCCATCTTAAGCGCTGTTACTACAAGCTTGCAGGTAACGTTCGGGTATTGCTGCAGGCAGGGAATTCATTGCTCGTCAAGCCCCGGAACTGAAGCCGATTGAAAAACCAAAGTACAAGATTACAACAAAAAGCCCAACAGAATTCCGTCCGCTGGAACCGCTGCTGATAGTGAACTGCAGCCGATTGTTTCAACGTCAAGCCCTGCTTGCAGCAATACTTTTGTTGCCTGCTGTATTATTTGGTCACTTGAGCAGTCGCAAACTTTTTGTTCTCTTTGTTATAAAATTCAAGGTCCCCGTTTTTAGCAATAATATAATATTCTCCGTGTGTGTCCTCTGGGTCTGTTAATTTTAAACCATTGCCAACTTTCTTTTGATTGATTGTAGCTTCCATAGAAGTGCCGTCTTTAAAGATTGTCTTCATAAAAAACTTGTTGTCCTTTTCGTAATATAAATAGGTAGCCGATGTTGCTTGTTGTTCATACCATTTTCCAATTTGCTTTCCGTCAAAGCTGGCAGCGGCATTATTTGAATTACTTTCTTCTTTGTCTGTAGAGCCGAGAATTTTAATTTCTAAGTTTGGTGTAAAGTGAGAGGTCGCCCAAGCACCTGAACCAACTTTCATTTTTGGTAAGGTGTATGAAATCCAAACTCTGTCATATTTAGTTCTTGTCCCACGAAGTTTGTAAGCAAGGTTTGTCAACTCTTGTTCATTTACTTTTCTGCCTAGTTCTATGTCTAAGTTGATTTTATTGATAGAGTCATTAATAGTTTCATTCACTATTTTATAGGTCAAGTCTGACGGTAAAGTTGTGTCTGCCTGGGAAGTTGTTGCAGTTGGTTGTTTGTCTGTTTTTTCTTTTGGTAAGTCGCCACAAGATGTAAGTGTCAATAGTCCAAATGCAATAACAAAAAGTTGTTTCATATTTTAATTTGTGTTTGAAATTTTGAGGTGTCGAAATATAGCAGGCAACGGACAGGGCTTGGCGAAGGTGGGGAAATAGAATTTCGTCCGCCTGGAACTGCTGCTGATTGAAAAACTGATGATGAAGATAACAACAAAAAGCCAAATAGTATTCCGTCAAGCTGGAACAAATGCCTAATAGAATTACCAAAAGCTGATTGTTATTCCGTCCGCCCCACTTTTGCCAAACCCAATGTTGCCTGCTGGGCGGACGGTAGTTTTCTAATTTACAATCATGTTATATTTTATAATTCTGATTGAATTTGAGTAATAAGCTTTTCCAATTTCCTTAATTGCATTTATTCTTTGTTTTTCTAAGTCCAATTCTTGCTTTTCCTTTTTGGCAACTTTTGAAGAAATTTGAACAATTAACTTTTGCACTTCTGGATAGCAAGTTGAAGATGGGTCAATTACTTCAAGTGCTTGTAAAGCGGTTTCATAATTATTTGTCGCAATTGCAGATTTTGCAGTCGTTATGTTTTTTGAACATAAAATTGTTTGATATTTTTTGTAAACTTCTAATGATTTTTCTTGTGCTTCATAATAGCAATTTATCGATGCAATTGGGATTGATTGTAATAAACTTAATGATTGTTCATAGTCTTGCTTTGCTGATAAATTAGTTGCAGTTTGAATGATTGTTTTACAATTTTCAGTATAATATTTGAGTATTTTTGATTTAGTAGAAGATATAAATTGCTTGTAAACCTCGTCTGTAACTTTGATTAGATTGAAAGCATTTGTAATAGCTTGTATTTTATTGTTGCCGCTACCTTTAATTTTTTTTGACATTGTGTTATAAACAGTATTAGTGCTAATCTGTTTTATAAAAAATGTTAAATCTATCGTTGCTACTGTCATATTTTGTAAACCACCTTCGACAACACTTGTTTCTTCAATTGAAATGACTGGATAAATAACTATGTCGTTTGTATAGCCAACACTTACTTCGTTTGAGTTGTTGATTATTTGTGTGATTTTACTTTCTAATTTTTGAATTTGCACCTGATTGAAATCATTTGATATTTCAGGAATTATTATTCCTAACGTTAAGTTTGTATTTTCAGATTGAGCATTTACAATATTTGCAATCATTGAAAATATCAAAAATAATTTTAGTGTTTTTAAAAGTTTCATACTGTTTTTTTAATTTATTGTCAAGAAAATGCTGTTTCCTTTAATCTCTTTGCTTGGCGTTAGGTTAATAGACTTTAAAAAGTTAAATATTTCTAAAGCAAACTTATTGCTGCTATATCTATTACCATTCTTGTCTCTCAAAGGAATTTTTACATCATCGAATATCATTTTCAAATTAGTAGTTCCTTGAATGTGGTAGTTCCCATTTACAGAGTTCTTTGAAAACCATTCTTCTAAAACATCTGATAAGGCTAATTTATCTTTTCCAATTTCCGATGTCATATTTAGGGTTGCAGATTCTGCAAATGAAAAATCAATTAATACAGAATGCCCTTTTTTTTCTATTTCAAGAAACTTACTTGTAATAGTTTG
>JBBRPX010000131.1:0-10345 GCA_038227505.1 Chitinophagales bacterium | reverse complement strand
ATAGGAACCGGAATTGATTTTCATCAACTTGTAGCGGGCAGAGATTTATGGATAGGCGGTGTTCACATTCCACATCACAAGGGTGCACTTGGCCACAGCGATGCAGACGTGTTGTTACATGCCATTTGTGATGCATTACTCGGAGCCCTAAGTTTAGGCGATATTGGTAAACATTTTCCTGATACAAACAATTCATTTAAAAATATTGACAGCAAAATTTTACTTTCTAAAACTTATGAACTTATAGTTGCCAACGGCTATAAAGTAGTAAATGTAGATTCAAATATTTGCCTTGAAAACCCCAGGATAATGCCTTTTGCAGAAGAGATGCGGAAGCGCATAGCGTTGATTTTACAAACCGATGTAGATGATATTTCTATTAAAGCAACAACTACAGAAAAAATGGGTTTTGCCGGCAGAGAAGAAGGTCTTTTTGCAAATGCAACCGTTTTATTAAAGAAGAAAAAAAATGATTGAAACTATAAAAATAAATACGGTAAACTGTTCAAATAATGATTTGCCTCAATATGCAACTGTTGGTTCTGCAGGGTTAGATTTGAGAGCAAATGTTTTGGAAGTTATTGTGCTAAAACCTTTAGAGCGGCGGCTCATACCCACGGGTATTTTTCTCGAAATTCCTCATGGCTATGAAGTTCAGGTAAGACCGAGAAGCGGTCTCGCTTTTAAAAATGGAATCACCTGTTTAAACTCACCTGGTACTATTGACAGTGACTACAGAGGAGAAATAAATGTTCTTCTCATTAACTTAAGCACAGAGCTGTTCACCATAAATAACAACGACAGAATTGCGCAAATGGTTGTAGCAAAGGTTGAAAGAGCTGAACTTATATTGGTACAACAATTGAATGAAACTGAACGCAATGCGGGTGGCTTTGGCCATACAGGTGTATAAAAAGTAACATATGAAAGTGTCATGGTGGTTAACAGTAATTTTAATATCTCTTTTTTTTACTCAATGTAGGTCAGGAAGAACTATAGCAAAAGCTATCGCACCAAGAGATACGACAAAAGTTATTGTAATGAACTCGTCAATAGACTCATTAAATCTCATTAATTCTACAAAAAATATTATTCAAAAAAATAGTATTGATTTTAAAACTTTTTCCGCAAAAATTAAGCTTGAAATTGATGATAGCAAGGGTAAGAAGCCTGATTTACTTGCAAATATTCGAATGATCAAAGACAGCGCAATTTGGATTTCTATTTCAGCATCGATTTTGAACATAGAGGTGTTTAGAGTATTAGTAACAAAAGACAGTGTTATTCTCCTAAACAAGCAAGAGAAAGAAGTACAATACAGGTCAATTAATTACCTGCAAGAAATTACCGAAATTCCTTTCGATTTTAAAACACTTCAAAATTTGTTGGTGGGTAATCCAATTTTTTACAACGACAGTAACATAACCGTTAGAAAATTTGAAGATTTTTTATTGGTATCTTCAAAAAACAAAGATTTTAAAAACCTTCTCACTATTTCTACAACAGATAATACACTCAAACATTCTAAACTAGATGATTTAAATTTTGCAAGAAACAGAACTGCAGATTTTACATACGATAGTTATGAAGATAACAATGGATTAAAATTTTCTACTTATAGACAAATTATTGCAAGTGAGAAAAATAAACTTGATGTTAGGATGAACTTTAAGCAATTTGAGTTTAACAAAGAATTATCTGTGTATTTCTCTGTCCCTAAAAATTATAAAAAGAATTAATCCTTATTTTTAATTTCTTTTTAATGAAATGGTAATTGCAGACTATTTCTTTTTTAAACACCAGACTATGATGAGAGTAATGATTTCTTTTGTAATTATTTGTTTTTTTACAATTAATTCTTTTGCCCAATCAAGAGAAG
Source organism: Chitinophagales bacterium (assembly GCA_038227505.1). GTDB lineage: Bacteria > Bacteroidota > Bacteroidia > Chitinophagales > Chitinophagaceae > Ferruginibacter. The sequence continues at coordinate 8,466 of JBBRPX010000131.1, read as the reverse complement.
AGTTAGAGAAGCAGCGTATTCAGCTAAAAAAAGAAATTGATGAAACTCAAAAATTATTAAATAGCAACAAAGAAGTTACCAAACAAAATCTTACAACACTTTCACTCTTTACCAATAAAGTTAATTTACAAGGCCGTGTTTTAGAAAATATCGGAAAAGATTTACGTATCCTAGATAATAATATTTACTCTATACAAAGAGACGTAAACCGCTTCGATAAATTGCTGGATACCTTAAAGCAAGAGTACGCCAAGAGTATGGTCTATTCTTATAAAAACAGGGGGAACTATGAGTTTATCAATTTTATTTTTTCTGCAGATAATTTTAATGATGCTATTAAGCGCATTTCTTATTTAAAAAGTTACAGAACATATAGGGAAATGCAGGGGCAAAATATTTTACGAACGCAGGAACTGCGTAGGAAAAGACTGCAGGATCTTGGTGCATCTAAGCAAACAAAAAGTGTAACGCTCGGCGTACAGAGTAAAGAACTGAGTGTATTAGAAGAACAAAAATTAGAGCAAAATAAAATTGTTGCACAATTAAAAAAAGAAGGCAGTGGGCTTAATGCAAGAATAGTGGCAAAGCAAAGACTAATGGCAAAAGTAAACGGGTCTATAAAAGCTGCTATTGCTGCCAACTTGAAAGCGGATATTGATAGGAAAGCGGCTGAAGCGAAAGCAGAAAAGAAACGCCTTGGGGATCTTGCTGCAATTGAGAAAAATAGAAAAATTGAAAACGACAAAATTACTAAAGCTAATACTATAGCAACTGCTGCAGGTAAGCCAACAACTGCATTGATTGAGCCCACAAAAACCCGTTCTGTTAAAGAATCTGTTGCAGTAGTTGCACCTTCTTCATCAACTTTTAATTCAGATAATATTGCATTAAATAATAGTTTTGAAAGAAACAAGGGTAGTTTACCTTGGCCTGTAGATAATGGTGCAGTATTAAACCATTATGGTCCTTATAAGTTACCAAGTGGTGCAGTATTGCAAAATAGTGCAGTAACAATATCTTCAGCTATAGGGACTTCTGTAAAAGCGGTTTTTGATGGTATGGTAATACTTGTTACTGAGGTAGATGATGAAAAGTATACAGTAACTATTAAACACGGAAACTACTTTACATCTTACAGCAATATATACGGAGTAGCTGTAAAAATGAACCAGGAAGTAAAAACTGGACAAGTCTTAGGCAGGGTAGCATCAAACCTTGATGGCATTGGTTCTATCGATTTTTATAGCGCTAAAGGAAATTTAGACCTTGATCCCGAAAAATGGTTAAGACGCAGATAAGGTTTGTTGTAAAACTCTCTTGTATAGAGCTTCGTACTGCGGTACAATATTTTCAATATCAAAACGCTCTGCCTGCCGTAGTGCATTTGCTTTAAAAGTGGCATATGTTACATCATCTTGTAAAATTCTTATCGCATTTTTTGCCATATCTTCTACATCACCCACATTACTCATAAACCCACAGTCGCCATCAATAATAATTTCGGGTAATCCACCTGCATTTGAAGAAATTACCGGTACTTCTGCAGCCATTGCTTCCAAGGCAGCTAACCCAAAACTTTCATATTCACTTGGTAACAAAAATAAATCTGCTATAGGTAACAGATCTTCCATTTGCTCTTGTTTGCCTAAAAATTTTATATCATCTTTATTTATACAATCTCTCGTCATTTCTTCTAAATCAGGCCTTTCGGGGCCATCACCAATTAATAATAATTTAGAAGGAATTTCTTTTGCTAGAAGTTGAAATGTTTTTATAACATCACCAACTCTTTTTACTTTTCTAAAATTAGATGCATGTATAATAATTCGTTCGCCATTTGGTGCTATTAACTTTTTAAACGCATCAATAGGTTTTTTGTGAAAACGTTTTACATCAACGAAATTATAAATTACATCTATTTCTTTATCTATTTTAAAGTTCCGATAAGTTTCGGCTTTTAAATTTTTAGAAACTGCTGTCAATGCATCACTCTCTTCCATCGAAAAAGTTACTACAGGGCTGTATGTTTTATCTCTACCCACCAGGGTAATATCCGTGCCATGTAAGGTAGTTATAACAGGAATTTTTTTATTTTGTTTGGCGAGAATCTGTTTTGCCATATAAGCTGCAGCAGCATGTGGTATTGCATAATGAACATGCAATAAATCGATGTCTTGATTTTTTACTACATCTACCATTGCACTCGCCAATGCTGTTTCATACGGAGGAAAATCGAATAAAGGATAAGTAGGCACACGTACTTCATGGTAAAAAATATTTGCCTGAAAACCTCCAAGTCTTACCGGCTGTTGGTAAGTTATAAAATGAATGTTATGTCCTTTATCTGCCAACGCCTTACCAAGTTCTGTTGCTAAAACGCCGCTTCCACCATAAGTTGGATAACAAACAATTGCTATATTCATAATCTAAATCATTACTGTGTTAATGTTGCAATGTAGTTATAAAATAGAACGATTTTATTATTTACAATTCCCTGGTTTTTATTAAAACTTTAAATTTTTAAGATTGAAATTTTTTTATCCTGTCTTTTCATTATACCTATTTCCATCTTAAAGTAAAAGATTAAGTTTGTCGTATAAATTTAATTACATGAAATCAATTTTGTCTTTTGCAGGTCTTTTATTTTTTGCAGCGCTTTCTCATGCGCAGCAGTCAGTAAATACTAATTATAAAAATGATAGTATTCAAATAAAAAAACTGGCAGACGAAGTAATGACCAATAGCAACGCTTATAAAAACCTGCGTTTGTTATGTAAAGAAATCGGACCAAGATTAAGTGGTTCAGCAAATGCTTTGAAAGCGGTTTATGCAGGTAAAAGGATGCTTGAAGTTGCAGGTGCAGATACTGTTTATTTGCAACCTTGTACCGTGCCACATTGGGTAAGGGGTGTTAAAGAAGAAGGTTCAATTTCTTTGAATGGAATTAACCAAAAAATTAAACTCACTTCTCTGGGTAATAGTGAAGGAACGAATGGTAAATTGATAACTGCAGAAATTGTGGAGATAAAAAAGATGGAGGATATTTCTAAAATTAATGTGAAGGGAAAAATTGTTTTAATAAATATAGAAATGAATCCTACATATATAAAAACATTTCGTGCATATAGCGAAAGTGGCGTTGGTCGCAGAGCTGGCCCATCTTTAGCAGCTAAATATGGAGCAATTGCAGTTATGGTAAGGTCTCTGGCCAGCAACGAAGATGATTATCCACACACGGGTGCTACTGCTTACAATGATTCGTTTCCTAAAATTCCGGCGGTTGCAATAAGTACTCAAATGGCAAATAAAATAAGTAGTGCATTACTAACCGGTAAAGCTGTTAGAGGCTCGATAAAATCGAATTGTAAAATGATGGGTACAGCAAATTCTTTTAATGTTATTGGTGAAATAAGGGGAGTGAAATTTCCTGAACAAATAATTACTGTCGGAGGACATTTAGACAGTTGGGATTTAGCCGAAGGTGCGCAGGACGACGGCACCGGTGTTGTGCAAAGCATTGAGGTTATTAGAAGTTTAAAAGCTCAAGGCATTAAACCATTAAGAACTATAAGAGCTGTACTTTTTATGAACGAAGAAAATGGTGGGGGAGGTTCTAAAGCCTATCTCTTAAATGCAAAACAAAAAAAGGAACAACATTTATTTGCATTGGAAAGTGATGCCGGCGGATTTACTCCTCGAGGTTTTAATTTAGAAATGCCTTTGCAAAAAGAAAAGATAGTGAAGGATTGGGCGCCATTATTTTATCCATATGGCGTATACGATTTTAATGAAAAGGGTAGCGGTTCAGATGTTGGACCTTTAAAAGAGTTAGGCACTGCTCTTGCAGGATTAGGAACAGATAGTCAACGTTATTTTGATTTGCACCATGCAGAAAGAGACGTATTTGAAACAGTATCCAAAAGAGAACTCGATCTAGGTACGTTGAACATGACAGCTTTAATTTGGTTGGTAAGCGAATATGGTTTGTAATTTTTACACTAATAAATATCAAAAATGGAAGCAACACAAAGTGAATTTCAAAATGCAGGAGCTAACAAAAACTTACAAAAGAAAAAAGGTGGTTGCGGTAGGTACATCTTTATGTCACTTTTCATTTTTATAATTATTGGCTCAGGTATATTCTATTGGAAGTATTATTATACTTACAGCGATGGTTACCGTTCCGGTATGTTGCAAAAGCTTTCGCATAAAGGAAACCTTATGAAAACGTATGAAGGGGAGTTGGTGTTAAGCAGTGTTGCGTCTACAAACAACGTGGCATTAGCTTCTGAGAAATTCCTTTTTTCAGTAGCGATAGATAGTGTTGCAAAAAGAATGATGGATTATGAAGGCAAAAAAGTAAAACTCCATTACGAGCAAAAAAATGGAAAACTGCCATGGCGTGGCGATAGTGAATATATTGTGGATGAGGTGTCGGTTGAACAATAATTTATCTCAGATTTACTTTCCTGCATACAATAAAAATATTGCCGGTTGTTTATGAAGCTCCGGCTTTTTTGATTTCCATTCACCAACCTGCATAGTTTTTATAGATTCATTTTGGGCGGTTAAATTTACTGCAATACAAAACAACGTTCTGTTATCACAGGTTTTTAAAATACTTTCAACAAGCTGGTTATTTCTGTATGGTGTTTCTATAAAAATTTTTGTACTGTTTTTTCTGTTAGATGATAATTCCAGTTCTTTTATTTTTTTAGTTCTTTCGGCATTATCAATAGGCAAATAGCCTAAAAATTCAAATTGCTGCCCATTCATGCCACTTGCCATTAAGGCAAGTAAAATTGAACTTGGTCCTACTAATGGTTTAATAATACAATTTAATGTTTGTGCGGCGGCAATAAGTATTTGTCCCGGATCAGCAACCCCAGGGCACCCGGCTTCACTAATAATTGCTATCGTTTTTTCTTCTTTTATTTTTTGTGTAAAATTTCTCAACTCCTCTTCTTCGGCCTTGTGAATGGCAAACCATTCAAATTGGTCAATGACAATTGTTTTATCCATCGCCTTTAAAAACCGTCTTGCAGTTCTTTCATTTTCTGCAAAAATTACATTGCATTTTTTTACTGCATCAATAATGTAAGTTGGAATTGTTTGCGAAGCCTCTTCTGCCAACACGCAAGGAATTAAATAAATATCAGCCATAAATTTTAAATTATTACTTGTTTCTCCCTTGCTTCGTGTAAGCTAAGTGTTGCTGCTATTACTGCATAAGTTGGTGCTACAAGCCAGCCAAGTATAGGAATTAAATGCATTGCATAAAATACAAGTCCGTTGCCAATAGCAAGCCCTTTGTGCCTGCTAATGAATTCAATACTTTGGGTGGTAGACAATTTATTTCGTTCACTACTGTAATCAAGCATTGAAAAGCCAAAATAATAACATTCAGTAAGTAACGCAACCAAAGGTGCAATCCAGCCTATTACAGGAATAAATGAAAGTATGAGAATAGTTAACACATATACTGTTTGCCAAAGTAAATTTCTTAATGCTATTTTAATACCACGCCACATATCTTTGAAAAGCTGGGGCAAGTTAAACGGAAAATCTCGACCTTCTAAAATGCTTTCGGTTCTCTCACTTAAATATGCAAAAACCGGTGAGCCAATTATTAAAAATATAAATTTAAAAAGAGAAAAATAATAGAAAAACAAAACGGCAATTATGATGCCTTGCCCAACAATTACCAATAAATTAAGCCAACTTTCCTGCATGGATTCCAGCCAGGCTTTCATACCACTTTTAAGCAAAATGAATTCAAGTGCATTTACACTGCTAATGCCAAAAAGATAGAGCCCTGCAATAAAAAGGATACAATAAACAATACCTGGGATCATAATCCATTTCCACAATCCATGTTTTTTTATAAAGTAATGTGCAGCAAAATATGATTGTATAGATATAATGATTTCCTTAAGCATTGCTTTTTATACTGAATGTTTAAATTCGCTTTAAAGTTACATATCTCAAATGAAAAAACTTTCCTTGGCTTTCTTTCAAAGAAAAGATGTTGTAGAAATTGCAAAAGACTTGCTTGGAAAAATTGTTGTAAGTAATACTGCTGGAAAAATTACAAGCGGCCGTATTGTTGAAACCGAAGCCTATGTAGCCTATGTTGATAAAGCTTCTCATGCATATAATGGAAAGCGCACTTTAAGAAACGAAGCTATGTATGCCGCTGCTGGAGCAGTGTATGTTTACATTTGTTATGGATTGCACAACATGCTTAACATTGTTACCAATGATTTAAATGTGCCCGATGCAATTTTATTAAGAGCTTTAGATCCGCTAACAGGAATTGATATTATGCTTGAAAGAACAAATAAAAAAATATTTGATAAAACACTTACCAAAGGCCCTGGAAATGTTGCAAAAGCATTTGCAATTTCTAAAAATATGTCTGGTTTAATGTTGGGTAGTAAGCAAATTAATATTTACGAAGATGAATTTTTATTGCATGAAAGCGAAATAGGAACAAGCAAAAGGATAGGGATTGATAGTGCAGGTGCGGATGCCTTGTTGCCGTATAGATTTTTTGTGATTGGAAATAAATTTGTAAGCGGTAAGCCTGTAAGATGACATTTTTGCGTTATACAAATAATATTAAAATCTCGGACAAGGAATACCTTTTGATTCAGATTTTCTTTTAATATAAATCAAAGAAAATTCTGAGCCTCCTCTGCTGGATGTGGCTGTTTTTAAACTGCTAATGTTAACATCATAGCTTGCACCAATTCTCAATCCGCCAACTTCTAAACCAACATACGGAATAAGTGCATCATTTATTCGTAACCACGACCCTATAAAAATACTCGAAGGGTTTGCATCATCAGTGTTTAAATTATAAGCAAGCGCACCCCCAAGCGTTGTCTCACTTGTTTTGCTTTGGCTCTGGTAAATAAAAGAGGCATTTAAGGTTAACGCATCAGCTACCGGCACAGAACCGCCACCATGTAAGGTTATTCTGTTTGCCAGATAATAATTTTGTTCTTTAAAACCAACTTTTGGTCTGTTTACATGATATACAGATACTCCTGCATAGTAGTTATTGGTCCCATTACTGGAACCAGAAAACAGAATACCTGCATTCAAATCAAAATAGTTTTGGTTGTTACCATTTGTCAAAAAATCTGTACGGGCGCCTGTAAAACCATTCTGCCTAAGCATATCTTCAAAGAGTAGTTTACCCTCGTCTAAAGTCAAACTGCTATAAGTCCCCTGAAAGCCTGCACCAATTGTATTATACCCATCTTCATCCAATGCCTTGTGGTAAGACATAGAAACAGAACCATAATTTAATTTTAGTTGGTCGTTGGCGCTCGCATCTGATACACCAGATATTCCAATACCAAACACATCACCTGCGGGTAATTTATCTTTCAATATACCAAAGTCAAAAGACCCACTTGTAGTAACGTAAGCTTTAGGGATTGATGGCCACTGATCCCGGTGATTTATTGCCAATCGCCATTGCCCGTCAAACTTTCCCGTAAAAGCGGGGTTCAATGTTAATGGAGAAGCAAAAAACTGCGAAAAGTGAGGATCTTGGGCATGTGCAAAAACCGTAAATAATACCACAAAAATTAATAAAGAAATTTTTCTCATTGCTATTCTGTTCTATCCTTTAAAGATAAGAAATTAGGTTAAAATGCTGCCTACACTTCATTAAAATAAAAAACTAATTTGAGATATTAATTTATTGCTGCATTTTAGAACCATAGGCAAGATCTCCTGCATCACCCAAGCCGGGTAAAATATATCCTTTTGTAGATAAATTATCATCTATAGAACCACACCATATAGTGGCGTTAGGTTCTGCCTTTAATAAAGTGTCTATGCCTTGTTTAGCGGCGATTGCGCAAACAACATGCAGTTCTTTTATTTTTCCTGCATCTCTTATATATTGAATAGCTTTTACAAGTGAGGCGCCCGTGGCAAGCATGGGGTCGCTTACAATAACTACTCTTCCATCTATTGGTGGGCAACTCATATATTCCAATGCAATTTCAAAAGTGCCATCCGCATTGTGCTTTCGATATGCACTTAAAAAAGCATTATCCGCTTTATCAAAATAACTCAGTAATCCATTGTGCATTGCTAAACCTGCTCTTAAAATAGTAGCCAGAACAGGCTGATCTTTTAAAACTTTACATTTTGCGGTCCCCATTGGCGTAATAATATCTACAACCTCTGTTTCCATATTCTTACTAATCTCATAGCCTATTACTTCTGCTATCCGTTCAAGATTTCTTCTAAACCGCATCCTATCTTTTTGTATATTAATACATCTAAGTTCGCTTACCCAATTACTAATTAAAGAATGCTCATTGCTAAAGTTGTGTACCATGTATGCCGGAAATTTAATCCTAAAGAAGAATAAGTTAAAAAATACTTAACAGCATCAAATCTAAAATAAAATCAGTTGCTAAACTTATATTTGACAATACT
>JBBRPX010000130.1:0-10419 GCA_038227505.1 Chitinophagales bacterium | reverse complement strand
GTTTTGTAATTATACCCCTGCCGGGAAAAAAGCAGCTCCGTTCTCGAGCTCAATATTTTTTTTGACGGCGGTGCCAAAAATAAACCTGCCTGGAAACCTGAACGGCTGCTGTTGTTAATTGAAGCTGCTTTGGAAACGTTGGCAAAGTTGAGGCCAGCTTTTATTCCAAATTGTGCCTGTAGTAAAAAAGGCAGCAGTAACAGTAAAGAAAGAATTATCTTTTTCATATCATTATTTTTAAAAAGTTTAATGGTTGCGGTTACATTGAACCGCACAATTCAATCCTGTTCAATCACTGCTTTTCCAGTCTATCCCGAAAGCAAAAACGGTAAACTCTTTCAGTTCCATATTTTTCACCCATACAAATCCATACTCGCCTGCTTCCAGCTGTTCGGGCAACTGTAGCTGGTAAATATCTTTCGAGATCATTTTTACGCTGAAGCTCATCAATTTGCCTTTTGCCTCATCTTTATCATTCAGCACACCTTCCTTCGAAGTAATAGTAACTTCTCTTTTTTGTTCAACCGGTACAAACTGGTAGAGTTTTATATAAGAAGTAAGATCAATAACGTCGCCGCTGGTTTTAATAAAGAACACGATATCTTTTTTAGCAACAAAACGGATCTTTGAAGATGACGCATCCATGCTCAAAAATTGTTTCGCACCTTTTAATCCAAGGGTCTTCTTTTTTGTTATCATCAACGCATTGGCATTTTCTAATTTGATCAGTTTGTTGCCTTCTATATCAAAGTAATAAGGCTGGTTAATATATTCAGGCACAGGCAAAATAATTTCCTCTATAACGACCGGTTTGGCAATTGGCCTGGCAACCGGTTTGGTAACCGGCTTTTTTGCAGGTTGGCTTACATGTTTTACAATGATAGTATCGTACCTTACTTTAGGTTTTTGTTTTTGAGGGGTTACTTGTGCAGTTACTGTAAATGCACTCATACCGATCAGTATAGCTGTCAATAATATAAACGCTGTATTTTTTTTCATTGTCGCTTTTTATAGTTAGACTTCGTGCATTGATTTTAGAGTTTAACTTAGTAAGCTAAAAGTAATGCGGTCCATACGCTTGCTTATCACCCGAAACAGTGATTCATACTGCATTTTCAAGAATTACCTGTTCAGGGTACTTATTCATCTTTTATTTTTTTCACCCATACTTTATAATAGATCTCCTTTACACCTGGCGGGCTTTCCATCATCACCTGTTCCTGATCGTTGGCTATAAATTTTATATATTGAGGAAGTGCAGGCTTACCCATGAACATCATCATTGCCATCTGCGACAGGTCTATTTTTCCTGTCACCGTTTCTTTCGCACTGGGTGGCGGCGGGCAAATAAACCTGAAGCGGGTAAGTTCAATGGGATAGGGTATAAAAAATATCTCTACAATAGGGTATGGCTGACCGGGAGGATTAGCGGGTGTTATTTTTATTTGCCTGGTACCTGCAACGTGAAAGATACCGGTATTGGAATTGGGATTTAAAACAATTTTCATGCAGTTATCCGTCATTACTTCCATCTGGTTTTTAATATTGATCACTGCGGGTTTATTTTTTTCGAGGGATACTATAAAGCTTCCTTCGTCCCTGTTAGTGGTAACGCCGCCCCATGCAGCGGGTGAACCACCAATTATTGCAGCTACCATTTTCACTTCATACGCCTCGCCATAGACGGTGATATTACTTACTAACCTGAGTTTGTTATACCTGTTGAGGAATTTATTTTTAAACTGGTGTTCTACTGTAACGGCTACAGGATTTTGATCCGGCACAGTTGCAGGAGCCTGGTAAATGGCCGATAAATTTTGGGAGGCAGAGACCATGCCCACCACATTATTCCCTTTAGGAATGGAATTCACTGCCCATGTTTCATTTTGTTCCTGTTCTATACCACTCAATGGAGAAAGCTCATCGTCGTCAGATTCATCAAGTGGTACCAACACACGAATATCGAGGCGCAGGCTGCCATTTACTTTTACTCTTGCTGTTGGGGGATAAATTTTGGCCCACCTGTAATTCACATACGAGCTGAAATGGTGAATGCCGGCTGTAAGTGTTTTAGCAACCGTATCTATGACCATCTTATTTAAAGATGACCAACGGCCTTTCTCATCCTGCATGGCCATGCCTAAAAGTGATGACGCATTTCCTTCTGTTTCATTGTCACCATAATAAAAAATTAATTGTACCGGATTTTTAAAAATGATACCCGATGGTTCCATTTGATAAGCTTTACTGTTACCATTTGGCGCCAGGTTAATAACGGGCTGTATACTGATCGTTGTTTTTTTTGACAGTGCTCCTTCAGGAAAAACCAGCCTTACTTTTCCATCAGTAGAAGTAAAGCTGCCCCCCTCTTTACCTATTACCATAGCAGCTTTATCACCATCAGGTTTTCCCATTGCCGTAATCGCCGGGGTCAATTCTTTCTGTGCCTGGGCAGCCATTGAAAAAACCCAACCAATTAAAATAAAAATTCTTTTCATCGCAGTATGGTTTGATGATGTTTATTACTCCTCCACAGCAATTTTTATTTCTCTTCGCAAATAGTCCACCTGATAGAAGAACAATCAGAATAACACCAATTACCGCTTATAAAAGCAGAAAAAGTTTGTGCTGTGTTTCTAAATAATGATAAGGCAACGTCTTTTTTCTCCAGTACATATTCTTCAGTCATTGTTTTTTTTCTTATTTGGTGGCTTCCAAAAAACACAGGCGAGTATACCAGCATATATTCTGATGATTTAAATGTTCTTGCCCTTGTTTCGGCATAGCCGCCACCAAATACAGCAAACGTTGTCGCTTCCTGTGTTAATTCCCAGTTTTTTTTGACCCGCAGTTTACGGGCATCGTTGGGCAGCGTGCCTGGTATGGTAATATTATTTCTTAAATAGCCGAAGACCACCTGGTTCATTCCAAAAACTGCAGACCATGCATTGGTTCTTAAAAAACAGTTCCCATAGCTACCGCCACTACCCGCAATCAAACCTGAGGTGCCAGTTATCTCACCTGCTGCCATAGTGCAGATGTCGAGACATTTATTGGGGGCTTCTGCCGGAGGTGGAGGCGGCGGTGCCGGAGTTGAAACAATCATTGTAAAGATCAGGAAGGGATCAAACTGTATCAGTTTGCTAAGATCGCTGGGAAAAAGCTGTCTAATTCTTAATTGGTAAGCTCTCTCATCTATTTTTGCTGAAGCCCATGCTTCTTTAAAAAAGGCGGAATACTTTTCATTGATCTTAGCTGATAAAGATCTTTTTTCTTCAAAACGTTTGGTGTTATTCAATGCAGTAATTTCTTCCACATAAGCTTTGTAGGTTTCATTGTCGCCTAATTGTTTTTCCAGTTGTTCTTTTATTGGCCTTACCAGTTCAGCAATCTTATTTACCTGGTCCTGTGTAATAAAAGATTCGCCTCTTTCTCTGTCCCGTTGTGCCATTGCAGGGTTTACAAATACAAAAGAAACTAAGGCTATTGCAGCTAATAAATTTGAAAGTTGCTTTTTCATATACTGTAGTTTTATTTTTTTATAATATTTTATTGCCTGTTCAAAGGGTTATCATCAAAACTCATATGCAATGTGGCCGGCGACAAATTATTTTTATCATAGTCTGTTCCCATGTATGCAATTTTTATTTTTCTTCCATCGGTGTAATTGAATGTGATGGTATAATCTTTTACGTCATAAGTACCTGAGCCGGATTTTACTCCCGGGTTCACACAGGTATTGCCATCATGATATAATGTTCTTACAACGCCATTATCGTTAAATTTGCCATCTGCAGTAAAAGTTATGATCGGGTGTATGCCGTATGATTCACTCATGGTATAAGTACCGTTAAACCTTGCACCGTCAACAGTACTTTTTTTATAAAAATGCCAGTCGGTTTGATTTTTGGTAACAACGAGTTTACCGCCCTCTGTTCTGAAAGGAATTTCAGCAAAAGGCATTTTTAAAACTCCCCTTCCATTACTGAAAGAATAAGTTCCCCAATTGCGTGGAAATAATTCCGGAGGTATGCGGCTATCCAATTCATTCAATCCTTCGGTAGGGAATTTAGGGCCAAAATAAACCTGGCCGTTATTAAAGAAGATGGGTACAAAAACATCTAAACGTACACCAGTAGCCGCACCTGTTGATTGAATGGTTCCTTCCCATACACCCATAATACCATTGCCATCTATAGTACCAGGTTCTAAGACCGGTTCATTAAAATCAGTAAACTGCAGGGAGAATAAAAGATTCTCAATATCATTACGGTAGTTTATCCTGTCGGTTGCATAATACCTTGTTACACCGCCGCAGTATTTTCTTGATTCTAAAATGGCGACTCTTTCAAAACGGCTATTTATTTTTATTACAAATACCTCAAGTCCCACTTCAGTTTTATAAGCTGTGCCATTGTCTACCTGCACGCCGCCTTTACCCCTTATGTATTCCCAGCCATTAAACGATTTTTGCACAGCGTTCTTACTGTATTTTCCATCAGACTGGTACATGCTGGTACCATTATACATTTTAGTAGCTTCTTCAAAACTTTGTGCAAGTACCTGCTCTAAAGTGCCTGAAACATTCAAGGGCTGCATGATTTGAATGGCTAAATGTTCATCGGCTGGTAAATCCAATGGCTTAAAAACCACGCCATCACTAAATTTTTGTTCGCTCCACCCGGAAGGTGCGCTGTAATTCATTAAGCCAAATTTCCCGGTGCCGCCACTTGATTTTACAGGAATGGTATTGCTGTTATTGTTGGTGGTGGTGCTGTTACTCACTGTTGCTGTTTTTGTTTTATCCAGGTCCATTGATGCAAAAAGGGCATCTATCTTCGTTATATAAGCTTCGTCATTCAGTGAAGTCCTGATGCTCATCGTTTTTCCAAAACCACTTGTCACGGTTAAAAGAACATAGATATCAGCCCCGTTTAATTTTATGGGAGCCGAAGCCGAAACTACATCCCACCCTTCTGCAGTGGTTTGCTTTTCTGTTTTTGGATTTTCTTCTGCTTTGTAAGGAGTTACCACCAGTTCCTTCCATTCCCTTTCAAAATCTTTTTCAACATCACCGGTACTGGCCGTGCTGGCAAACAGGGCAATCACACAAAAGCCGCCGCTTGTCGTATTTACATTCGTATAATTTACAACCCCGGGTTTGACTTCTTTCTTAAAGTCTTTGGGCGGCTTATAGGTGACTATGTCAAATGTTTCTGTTTGTCCAATCGCCTGTATTGATAAAAGCAACAAACAAATGATCTTTACGCAATAATTATTCAGCTTCTTCATATTGACTTGATTTAGGATTCCATTCATGTTTACAAAATGTTGTTACCATACCGTCTATTGAAAGTTTACGTATATAACTGTTATTACGGCTGCTGCCATCTACTATGTATAAGTTGCCGGATTGATCAAATGCAATTCCCATTGGAGCATAAAACATTGCCTGCAGTGCTTTGCCATCTCTTTCTCCCTGTTCAGACGCGCCGGCAATATTTCCTGTAAAACTTATTTTTCCGCAACCTGCAACAGTGGTTACTTTATTATTGGCAATTTTAATGATGCGGTTCATGCGATCATCAGAAATATAGATGTCGCCATTTTTATTTATGGCAATACCACTTGGATTGGTAAGTACGGCTGTATTGATGTTGCCTTCTTTATAAACAGAATGAAAAATGGTCTTATCACATTGACCGGCAACGGTGGTAATGATACCTGACGGGGAAATTTTTTTGATACAATGGCTTACGCTGGCACACACATATAGGTTCCCTTCCTTGTCGCAGGCAAGGCCTCTCGGATAATGTATCCGAAGTGCTCCACCGCTTTCATCATTTATTGTAGTGACAATACACCCTGCAGTAATTTTCCGGATAAAAAAATAACCTGTACTGCCCCTGTTATTGGACCATTCATTATCCGTAACATAAATAGTTCCTTTATTATCAATGGCGATGTTTTCAAGGTTAACAAAAGCTGCTGTTGACTTGTCGCCGTCTTTATACCCGGATACAGCAGAGCCTGCAATGATAGTAACAGCACCATTTGCTGTAACCTTCCTGATCTTTGTACCATCTGCTATATAGAGGTTGTCGGATGCATCAATGGCTATTCCTTCTATGCCGGAAAAACCGGCTTCTTTTCCAAGGCCATCTTTTCCATTTCTTCCACCCCCTGCAAACAATTCTGCTTTTCCCTGCGGGGTAATTTTAATTATCTTATTATTCCTGCCTGTTACAAAAGCATTGCCCTTACTGTCCACTACAATTCCGAAAGAAGCATTGAATGCATTGTTAAGTTTAGCAGGTTGAGCACAAAGCTTATTGATTGGTAAAAGGAAAAACAGGCATGCGAACCCATAAAAAAATAATTTTTTCATATACATCATTATTTAACCGCCTTTATAAATTTTTACATTTTTGTTTTGTTGTACTTCAGGAGCAGGTACCAAAAAATATTTGAAAGGGCCTTCATTAAAATCCCAGCCCGATTCAATACCAAGCGTAGAACCAACTTCTGCTTTAACTTTAACATTTCCTACACCAGCTTCAACAGATGCTTCCGTTTTGATCCCTGCGTCGGAGTACCTGCCGTCGCCATCAAATTTGATAAAAGCATATTCTGCTGCGCCAATTTCAACACCGTATCCCAGGTCCAGGCCGATACCAATACCAATATTCATGGTTGACTGGCGCGTCTTAAAATCTTTTTCATATTTAAACTTCAGGCCCTCGCCTCCTTCAATTGAAAATTTGTCGCAATCCAGTTCAATATGTCCAATGATAAAAGAAATACCCAGATCAAGCGGGCATGTTACATCTTTGATGTTATTACTTTCTTTAGTAGTGGTAATTGGTTTGAATTCGCATGGCTCAATAATTTTGGTTTGGCAAATGCCACCCATCATCACCAGGTATTGCTCAATGAATTCATAAAACTTGATCTTAAAATCATCATTGCTGATGGGATGAAGGACGAGGTAATGCCAGTAAACCAGTTCGTCAAAATAGGTTCCGAAAATTAGCTTCGCTTTTTTCTGCATCTCTTCGGTGAGGTAGGCGAATTTAGGCAGGTAAGCATTTGCCAGTTCATTTTTTGCTTTACAAATTTCCTCCTCTGTGGGGCAGTTCACATGTGAAGCGCCTTCACCACCCGGGCATCTTGCTTCAAAAGCATTCATCATTATTCTATATTTCTGCTGGTATTCACTTTCAAGTACCGCCATTTCAGCAGCATATACTTTTACTGTTTTGGAATGAAACTCCGCCAATTCTTTTTCATACTCACTTAAAACATCTCTTGCCATTATATTACACATGGTGTAATAAGGTTGTGCTATAAATTCATTTTTATTTACAACGCGCCCTACTCCATTTGCATTCATTATCTGCATAGCCCTCTGCGTTTTCTTTTGAACCAGCTCTGCATACTTGGCTCCAAATGCCTTCGACTGGATGTCTATCATTTTACGAAAAGCTTTATGTTCAGCATCTGCACGAACCGCATCGTCTGTACTGATACATTGTGCAGGCAGATCGTATTTAAAGAAATTGAAGTATACAGGAAGTTTTATCCGTGGCCTTATTAAGCGTAGGAGCTTTGCATCTTTTTTTATTTTACTTAGTTTAAGTGCTGCCGGCGTGCTGTAGGCCTTTTTAATGGATTTCTCAAAATACTGAACCGCTTTTTCTGTGTTGCCTTTGGTAGCTTCTATCTGCCCCGCTGTACCGCAGGCTTCAGGATGTTCAGGAGATATTTTTATACACCTGCCGAAATAAATCATTGCAGTATCCGTTTCTCCCAAACCGGCATAAGCCTGGCCCAAATTATTTAACAACATAGCATTGTTAGGATACGACTGTAAAACATATTTTAAAATAGGAATGGCTTTTTGTTCAATGCCACTCATATTCAACAATGCAGCACAATTATTCAATAACAATCCATTGTCGGGTTTAAGAGCAGCGGCTTTTATAATTAATAGTATGGCTTCTTCTTTATGACTGGTGTACCAGCCAAATACAGCAGCATCACCCATTTTGTTTCCATCATTCTTATATTGTGCAACCATAGATTGAACAGATGATGCTACACCTGCCGGCATTTTTTTTGAAAGCTGCGTATACAAATCATCCAGGAAGATCACCAACTCAGTTTTAGTAAATACTTTTTTTGGAAGAGCCGAAAGCAATGCAATATTCTTCGGGGGAAATTTCCAGTTGTCAACATTGCCATAAGACCCCGGGTCGGAATTGTATACTGAGTTCGTTCCGGTGTTATTATTAGTTTTTTGATTTTTCATGGCCTCACTAACCTGCGCCTGCTTTTCCTTTGCATCTTTCATTGATTTGTTCACCAGGCTGTCGTTGCCGTATTTTTTCATGGCATCATTTGCCTGTTTCATCATTTTATCTATTTCAGCCTGGGTAGGGATTTGGGCAAAGACATGTTGCAGTGAAAAGCAAATCAGTAAACTGATAATGAATTTTTTTTTCATAAAATTTTATTGTTCCTGTTTTTCGGGTGAACTATAAATTATCTGTTGCTATTGCACCAACGCTGTTGATATATTCAATTTTTGTGAACATCACCCTGATCTCATCGTAAACTTTTTTTACGGTTGTGCTTATACCATTACTCAACCTATCCTCGTCATAAACCTGTTTAAAGCTTACGACACGTGCACCTGTAAGCTTTATGGTATAGTTAAGCCCCTGCTGACCTGATGGGCTATTCGAAAAAGTCTCAATATTAAAAACCATGTTTTGGTTTTTAATAAAGGCATTTAAAAGCGGGATAGCGACAGGCCATCCGGATTGCATTTTAATGGTAATAGGTTCGTAAACCTTTTTACCTGAAGATAGCAGTGTAGCGGGGCTCAATGCGCCCATTTCAAAACCATATACCTGTGTCTGATCCAGGTGAGCAGTTACAATATTATCTCCTGGTAATTTGATTCCATCAGCCCACGCAGTCATATACATGTATCCTACTGTTCCAAAAAATGGGTTGTTGTTTGGTGTTACTGCCAGTTCTTTGATCTGAACTGCAGTGCGGGGAGTAATAATTTTTTTTTCCCCTGCTGCTGAAATTGAAATGTTATAGGTAACCCTCGCAAACAATGGCTTTTTATTGACATTACTGACAGACCACCTGCCTGCTGCAATGTTGTACTCAATTTTTATTTCTTCCCGGTTAGTGGTCGCACCCTGCGAATCAGTGTTCCAGCTAGGGAAGGAAATAAACTGTACAGTGGGGTTATTATTCAATGCAGGATGATCAATAAATGCACTGCCATCCTGTTGTATATCTGCTTTTGAAAATGAATATTGAAAATGAGTATCATCAGGCCGGGGAAAATATTCTACTGCAAACTTTGCACCTGCAGGAATGGGTCTGCCATCAAGGTTAAAGATGTTCCATTTTGTTTTAAAATAATAAACTCCAATCAGGTGTGGGTTTACATTTATGCCTTTTTCCAAAACTGGTGTTACAAATATAACTGCAGCAGCATTGTTATCCAATTCAGCCGCATCCAGCCGGGTACAATCGTAATTACAGGAAATATTTTCTTTAGAGGCGGTATGAATGAACTGTTTTTGTGCATGGCTGCATAAAACGATCCAGAGAGCTGCATACAGTAGTATATTCCTTTTCATGTTTTTGATTTTAATACAAGTCAGCAGAACAAAAATTATAACCGGCGGAACAAATGGTATTTTCAAAGGAGCGTTGATATTTCAAATATAGAAACAGCATTGTTGGCCTCTGTCACCCTAAACAGTGATTTTGGTTTTATTGGGGATAATCACAGGAAGGGGTGAGATGATGCCTTTATCCTGTAATTATCCTTTAAATTTTCACATTTTTATTTGATGACCTTTATACCTGTTGCTACCAGCTGAACGTCTTTCTGGTAATCTTTTTTTATCGTCTTCCTTTCCCGGATAAATGCAATCGATTCTATTCCTTCGATACTGACTTTTCTACCAACAATTTTTTTGGAAACGGTAAAACCGTAGTCCTTTGTCCCAACTGTTATTATAGTGCCGTCATCTTTTTTCACTGAGATCGTTAAACAATCTTCTTCGCACCACCCAACTGCCAATACAATTACAAGCCAGCAATCGGACTTCAAAAGAAATCACGGTTAACGTTGTCGCCAAAAGACACCTCATTCAGAAATCAAATTCGGTAAGCAGCGTTGAAATTAGCAAGGATAATATTCAAAACATGCCCCAAGGAGAAAATGTTAAATTACCAAAGCTTTTGTCAGCAACAACTCCCGGCATCGTACAAGGAGCATTTGGACAAAGCTTTATTCGCGGCAATCACGCAAACATTCAATATCAAATTGATGGTGTACAGCTCCCCGATTCTCCATCAAATACATTTGGAGAAGCTTTTTCG
>JBBRPX010000129.1:0-10441 GCA_038227505.1 Chitinophagales bacterium | reverse complement strand
TCAATGGTTGTATTTGTATAAAAATGAATATCTCTATTTAAGTTTATTCTTTCCAATAAAAAGGTAAAATACTTTTCTAAATCGTGCGTATCAATGGTTTTAGTGGCATCAGCAGTTATAAATAAAAATTTAGCCAGACTCAATTGCCCGGTTCCTAAAATATGATTGGCAATGGTTAGAATTTCAGCAGGCTGCGTAGCCGGCGTATAAGGAGTGTAACGCTCACTGCCAATAGCCAATAATAATGGATGCACACCTGCGGCATCAACCGCATTCACTTCAATTAATCCAGGTATTTCATTTTGCAAAGCACTACCGGTTATAGAATGTATCAATTGTCCAAAGCTGGTATCTTCCTGTGGTGGTCTGCCAACGACAGTAAAAGGCCAAATGGCATTTTTGCGGGCATATACTTTATGCACTTTCATTAACGGAAAATCGTGTTGTAAACTATAATATCCAAGGTGGTCACCAAAAGGACCTTCGGGCTTATTTTGTTGAGGCTGTACAGTTCCGGTAATTACAAAATCTGCATCGGTACTTACACAAAAACCTTCTTTATAAGTGTAACGAAAACACCTACCACCCAATGCTCCGGCAAAAGTTGCTTCGCCCAAACCCTCGGGCAGAGGCATTACTGCAGCTACGGAATGTGAAGGTGGTCCGCCGGCAAATACACTTACTTTTAGAGCCTCTCCTTTTGCATTTGCTTTTGTTTGGTGCACACCAATACCTCTGTGCAATTGGTAGTGCAAACCAATCTCTTCATCTTTTATATAATCATTTCCTGAAAGTTGAATCCGATACATCCCCATATTACCGTTCATTATTCCCGGCTTGTCAATATCTTCTGTGTACACCTGCGGCAGCGTTACATACGCACCGCCATCCATAGGCCAGTGTACAATCTGTGGTATATCACTCACTTTTATTTCTTCGTATAAAACAGGTTTTGTAACAGGATTTTTTAAGGGCAATGCTTTTAAACCAGCTGCAAATGTTGCCATGTTTTTGAATGGCTTTTTTATTGCTTCAACAGGATTATTTTTTAAGTCAATCAAATTTCTAACATGCCCCAAAGTATTTCTAAAAATAAATTCACTTCTTTGTAAAGTGCCAAAAATATTGGATGCTGCTCTAAATTTTGAACCTTTTACTTTTTCAAATAAAATAGCTGGACCACCAGCCGCATACACACGCAAATGTATTGATGCCATTTCCAGATAAGGATCTACTTCTTCTTTTATGCGAAGTAACTCTCCGTTTTTTTCAAGATCCAGTAAGCATTCTTCGAGTGAGCTATATGCCATTTGTTATTACTTTAAAGCACAAATTTACTTTATAATAGCTTTAGTAATTTATCGTGATAAGATATTAATGGCAGCAAAATAATTTTCAGTTTTTTAATTATACCTAAGCTTCTTATGTATATTTGAGTTGTGAAACAATCAAACCAATTATTTAAAGGTTCTCTTACAACCATTTTGCTAAAACTTTTAAGTGAAAATGAAAAGATGTATGGATATGAGATTACCAAAAAAGTAATGGAACTGAGCGATGGCAAAATGGTTTTGACGGAAGGCGCCTTGTACCCATCGTTACACAAAATGGAGGCAGATGGATTATTGGAAGTAAAGATGGAAAACATTGGCAACAGAAACAGAAAATATTATTCACTTACCAAACAAGGTAAAAAAGAAACAAGTAATAAATTAAAGGAGATTGCTGCTTTTATTGAGCAGATGCAACAGATTTTAAACCTTAAACCATCTTTGTAAAATGACACTTTCAAAAGAGCAAATAGAACAGTTATTTACTTTTACTAAGAAAAAATTTGTGCATTGGTATGATTTGCAGGTAGAACTTGTCGACCATCTTGCAAATAAAATTGAGGCAGAAATGGAAGGAGATGCCGGGCTAACATTTGAACGTGCCCTGAGTAATGTATATGCAAGCTTTGGGATTTTTGGCTTTGCCAAAATTGTAAGCGAAAGACAAGAAGCTCTTCGCAAAGCAAACAATAAATTGCTTTTAAAAGAAATAGTAGAGCAATTTACCTGGCCAAATTTAGTAAGAAGTCTTGCTGTACTCGCAGCAATTTTTACAATTGCTTTTGAAGTGAATATTAAAACGGTTGCGGTTTTAACATTAGCTATATATTTTCTGGATATTGCTTTTATTGGGAGAAATAGCTTGATTAAATTTCGATTGCTTACTTTAAAAAAATCTAAAACTAAAACTGCTAGAAAAAAGAATCTATTGATCCTTCAAAATTTACCGGCTTTTAGTTTTGCAGGTATAATTTATTTACAATTTATGCTGATGAGGTATTTTAAAGTGTTGTTTGTTGATAACGAAAACTTTTCCGCAGGTTTTAAGATTTATTTCAGCATCCTTTTATTTCTCGGAATATTGATAAACGGTTCTGCAAAAAAAGTATCGCAGGGTATATTAAATAAAGCCAAACAACTTTACCCTGAGGCATTTGCTTAAATAAACAAAACAAAAAACCCAAATTTCTTTCGGGTTTTTTGTTTTTAAAAAGGTAACAACTTTTTATCATGCATCTCAATATGAATACCTTTTTGCTTCAATAATGCAACTCCGCATTTTTCAATATTTTCTTCTAGAGCTCTATCTTCAAAACTAAAACCAGCCAAGCCTAAATAAAAAGTAGAATTTTCATATTCAGGATACATTATTTTAAATGACTTTACTTTTTTGTTAATCAAATTATCTAAATCCTGTTTTCTTACTTTGTATTTAGTTTCAATCAATCCTATGTTCTTTCCATTAAACAGTACAATATCAAACTCATCTTCTACCCTATTTTTTCGGTACTTTAAATTGCGACTGATTTGATCAAATTTAACTTTCCCAAGTTTCATTTTTTCTTTAAGGGCATTGAAAAAGAATTCTTCTGCATGGTCACCATTACTATTGCCAATTCCTCCAAGCTGTTCATTAACAGCTTTAATCTGTTTATCAGTTTCTTTCTGTGATAAAGTAAGTTCTTTCAGAATTTCTTTTATCTCTTCTATACTTGTCATGTTAAAAAGATTTATAAATCAAATTTACAATTATTATTATTTTAAAAATATAAACAATCTGCTAAAATTTTTTACTACAATTACTCCAACAAAAAACCCGAAATTTCTTTCGGGCTTTTTAAGTTATTTCTTCATGTACATCACTTCTTTTACGAGCTTGACTGTTCTTTCAATATTTGGTAAATACAAGGCAACCAAATTTGGTGCATAATGCATTGGTGCATCAATGGAAGTTATCCTGCGAATAGGCGCATCCAAATAATCAAAACCTTCTTTTTGTATGCGGTAAGCAATTTCTGAACTTACTGATGCAAACGGCCATTGCTCTTCAACGATCACAAGCCTATTTGTTTTCTTTACACTTTCTAAAATGGTAAACCAATCCAGGGGACGAATAGTTGCAACATCAATTACCTCGGCTTCAATTCCTTCTTTGGCTAATTCTTCTGCAGCGCCTAATGCTACTTTCATCATTTTATTAAAAGAAACAATCGTTACATCTTTACCTTCTCTTTTTATAAAACATTTCCCAATAGGTAAAACATATTCTTCTTCTGGTACATCGCCTTTTTCACCATACATCACTTCACTTTCCATAAACATTACAGGATCGTCGTCTCTTATAGCCGCCTTTAATAAACCTTTTGCATCGTAAGGGTTACTTACAGAAATAACTTTTAAACCCGGAATGTTTGCATACATACTTTCAAAAGCTGTACTGTGCTGTGCTCCTAATTGTCCGGCGCTTCCGTTGGCTCCTCTAAAAACAATTGGGCAACCAACCTGCCCACCACTCATTGCGAGCATCTTAGATGCAGTATTTAAAATTTGATCCAATGCCAATACAGCAAAGTTCCATGTCATAAATTCAACAATCGGGCGAAGCCCATTTTGTGCAGCACCAACTGCAATTGCAGTAAAACCAAGCTCTGCAATGGGCGTATCAATAATTCTTTTTTCACCAAATTCTTCCAACATTCCCTGGCTCACTTTATAAGCACCATTGTATTCCGCTACTTCCTCTCCCATTAAAAAAACCCTGTCATCCTTTCTCATTTCTTCCTGCATGGCTTCTCTGAGAGCCTCTCTAAACGCTATTTGACGCATAATTAGTATTGAGTATTTAGTAATTTATATTGAGTAAATTGAATTGATTATTCGGATAAAAAGCCATAAAACCTGAACAAATTTATTGTATCAAGATTACACTAGCAAATATGTGCCAATACTCTTTGTTTACCGCTTCTATTTGATTATTGAAAATTGTGCGTTGATCATTGAATATTATTATACTTATCCAAAAAATGATCAATAAACAATTTTCAACGCTCAATGTTCAGCTATGAGTTTCTATATGGCTGAAAGATTTTCAATTACCATTGCACTCGCACCGCCGCCACCATTGCAAATACCGGCTGCGCCATACTTTGCGTTATTTTGTTTTAAAACATTTAAAAGAGTTACAATTATTCTTGCGCCACTCGCACCCAAAGGATGACCAATTGAAACAGCACCACCATTCACGTTTACTTTTGAAGCATCGAGTTTCATTCTCTTAGAATTTTCTATACCAACTACCGCAAAGGCTTCGTTTAATTCCCAAAAGCTAATATCTTCCATTTTTAAACCTGCTTTTGCAACAGCTTTTGGCACAGCAATAGAAGGAGTTGTTGTAAACAGTTCAGGTGCCTGTTCAGCATCTGCATAACTTACTATTTTTCCGATAGCTTTTAAGCCAAGCTCTTCCATTTTTCTCTTACTTATCAACACAACAGCAGCAGCTCCATCGTTCATTGTACTTGAATTTGCAGCTGTTACGGTTCCATCTTTTACAAATGCACCTTTCAAAGTAGCAATTTTATCAAATTTTACGTTGAAGGGTTCTTCGTCTTTTGAAAAAATTATTGGATCACCTTTTTTTTGAGGAATAGAAACCGGTACAATTTCGTTTTCAAACTTGCCATCGTTTGTTGCTGCCTGAGCTCGCTTGTAACTCTCTATAGAAAATGCATCCTGGTCTTCTCTGCTGATGCCACAACTGGTTGCGCAAAATTCTGCAGCATTGCCCATTGCTTTACCATCATACACGTCAACTAAACCATCTTTTGCAAGTCCATCAATCATTTGCACATTGCCATACTTGTTACCCCAACGCATATTTTCTGAATAAAAGGGAACATTGCTCATGCTTTCCATTCCGCCTGCAATTACAATATCCGCATCGCCAAGCATAATACTTTGCGCTGCCTGTGATATCGCTTTCATCCCGCTTGCGCAAACTTTATTTATGGTATTACAATTTACTTCGTTAGGTAAACCTGCAAGTTTTGAAGCTTGCCTTGCAGGCGCCTGGCCAAGATTTGCCTGTATAACTGAGCCCATTAAAACATCTTCAATCTGTTCAGCTTTTAATCCGCTTTTCTCCAACGCTCCTTTTATTGCTGCAGCGCCTAACTGTGTTGCAGAAAGATCTTTTAATGACCCACCAAAACTTCCAACAGGCGTACGAACAGCCGAAAGAATATATACTTCTTGCATAAGATTTTTTTGATTGCAAATGTAAGTTTTATTGCACAATGAAATTTTGGTAATGTTACCGGATATTTAACACAAAAAATCCCGCTTTAAAAGCAGGATTCCAAGTTTCTTATTAAAAATTATTTTTCTTTTCTTTTAAAAACTTCACCGTTTGGCAAAACTTTCAACTTAGCTTTCTCTTCACCTTTGTTAAGTTTAATCTCGTACATATCCATGTTCTTGTCATTTTCCTTGCTGATTTCTTCAATTTTATAACCTGGATATTGTTCATTTAAAGTTTTGTTCACAGCATCCGGTAAACGAGAATCTCCGGGTATTCTTGTAGAAGTTTTTACCCAATCGCCCAAATTGTTATACCATGAAGTAACATCAGCGCCTTTATCTTGAAATGTTACATAATAATAACTGTTATCCATCGGCAGCTCATCAGTTGCTACGGGAGTATATTCAACCCAAACAGGTGATATGGCTTTTGGATATTTTTCCTTAAACGTATATTCAATTGTATCAGGTACTTCTTTTGTTGTAATCGTTTTTTTAGTTCCCTCAGTAACAGATTTAACTGCTACATTTTTTAATGCTATAGATGTGTCTGTTGCTGTAACGATCTGTTCCTGTTTTTTTTCGTTATTACAACTTGTAACTGTAAGGGTTGAAGACACTGCAAAAAGACAAATAATTAGTTTCATAATTTGGTTTTTTTAATTTAAAACGATTAAGAAAAAATTATACCATTATTTTGCAGATAAAATTTTCGGTTTAGTATTTGTTAAATACCTTTTAAACATTAACACTTAAAACAAAATTATGAAAAACAAAATGCGACTTTCCATGTTATCACTTGCAATATTATTTGGCTCCTTTGCCGCCAATGCTGCAATGGTAAATCCATCTGATAGTGCAAAAGATGCAGCTATTTACTCCCACATTATTACCAGAGTAAATGAAATTCAATCAATGGATAAAAATACATTGACAGATAATAATAAAGCTGAATTACGTAAAGAACTTAAACAATTGAAAAAGCAGTCAGCAGGATTAGATAAGAGAGTCTACTTATCTTTAGGTGCAATTATTATAATAATTTTGGTGCTGATTTTAATTTTGCGTTGATATGACAAAAATAAAGAGAACGAAAACTATAAGTGTTTGTTCTCTTTATTTTATTCTTGGATCAATTATGCGGTAAATAACATCTGCCAAAATATTTATAGCTATAAAAATTATTGCGCTTAAAAGCACCGCCCCCATTACAACCGGATAATCAAGTTTCTCCAACGCATTAACCGTTAGTTTACCAATTCCCTTCCAGCCAAAAATATATTCAATAAAAAAAGCCCCTGCAAGTAATTCTGCAAACCAGCCCGTAATAGCGGTAACTACAGGGTTAAGCGCATTCCGCAATGCATGCTTAAAAATGACAGCATTTGCTGATAAGCCTTTTGCATAAGCAGTACGGATAAAATCCTGCTGCAGCACATCAAGCATGGAGCTTCGGGTAAGTTGGGCAATAACAGCAAGTGGACGAATACCAAGTGTAAATGCAGGTAGGACAAGGTTTTTAATTGCCAGGTATTTTTCACCGGTTACTTCATCTATTTCATACAAACTTCCTGTAATGTTTAAACCGGTATAGCTGTGCAACAGATAACCAAAGAAATAGGCAACAATAATTGCAATGAAAAAAGAAGGTGCAGAGATTCCTGCAATGCTAATAAGAATGGAAGTTTTGTCTACCCATGTATCCTTTTTTACTGCAGATAGTACGCCGAGTAAAATACCAAAAAAACATGCAAATACCATAGCAGTCAGAGCAAGGACCAAAGTTGTAGGCAACGCTTCGGCCAGTACTGCTGTTGTGTCTTTTTTCGTTTGGTAACTTTTGCGGAGATAAGGAATTTTAAGTCCGATTTTTTTTTGTCCACCAAAGAAAAAACCTTTTAAATTTTTCTTTTTAATATCATCAGAAGAATGAATGGCGATTGGAGAAACGTCGTTGACATAAAGCAAAAACTGTTTCCATTTTGGCAAGTCAAGGTAGAGATCCTTGCGTATATTATCCAATGTTTTTTTATCGCCTGTTTGTCCAACAATAAGCCTGGCAGGGTCTCCAAAGCCCTGAAACATTACAAATACGAGTGCTACCACGCCGGGCAGCACAAGCAATCCATATAATAATTTTTTAAAAATGGAAGTCAAACAAACACTATTTAATTAAGATTTTTAAAATTCGTCCAGCTTACTTTATTTTTAATTATCGCTCCATTCATTAAATACAATGTTGGGTTAACCCTAGCAACAGTTTTCATAACAGTTGCATCGCAGGTTAAAAAAATTAAGTTAGTTCTGTATTTACTGTTTACTTTTTTCATCCTGTCTTTCACAGGGGTTAACTGAGAGGTAACTACCATCACTTTTTTTCCTGCTGATAAAAATCTGTTTATCAAGACTACATCTTCTTTCCAATTAGTGGGATAAGTTTCCAGTTCTTTTATATAAAGCAGGTAATATTCTCCCGAAGTATTTAAAATAGCATTTGTACTATCTGTACCGCTTTCTGTTGTAAGCGAAAAATCACTAATTACAGGTATATTATTACTCCCTTTTTGAGTGAGCGTTTGTTTTCTATCGACAAACTCCCACGTGCTATCAGGCGTTGCATCGGCTTTAAATTCTTTTTGAGCACCATCTTTTTTATAAATAAAACTGTAGTCATATTTATCTGCAACAGCGTTGGCGGGCATTTTACGCAACTCAATTAAATTATTTCCTTTTTTGTACTGTAGGCAATCTACCACCGGCAAATTTCGAAGTACATACCATTGTAGCAATAACACAAGTGTGGTTGCCAATAAAATATATAGAAAAGAAAAAAATGGTTTGGATATGGGTGAAATGTATTTTGTATTTAACAAAAGAATGAATGCAAGAATAACCAATACAATATCTTTTGTAAATGTTTGAATCGGTGTTAGCGGAATACAATCCCCAAAACAACCACAGGCTCTAATTTTGCCGGTAAATAAAACGTATGAAGTTAAAAAAGTAAAGAAGATCATTAATAACAGTAAAACAATAGATGTTATTTTCTTTTTCCATCCGATAAGCAACGCTACACCAACAACTACTTCAAGTGTTATCATTATTATTGAAAATAACAATGCATATTCATCAAAAGTTTTCATTAGCCCAGGCATAAATCCACTTCCACTCCACGCTTCAAAAAATTCCTGCATTTTAAAAGCAAGCCCTTTAGGATCTATTGCTTTTACCAACCCTGAAAAAATAAATAATAAGCCAGTAAAAATTCTCGCAACTGTAACAAAAACTTTCATTTCAAATTAATTTTAATATTCGCCTTCAGCAATTAATATCAACCCAAATACTGCATAGTTTAAAATATCAAACAGATTTGCATCTATACCTTCGCTAACCGTAGTAATTCCATTGTTACCAATAATTTGTTTAATTCGTAAGATTTTTGAAAGAGAAAGATCTACAAAACTTTCTTGACTCATCTCCCGCCAAGCTTCGCCATAGTCGTGGTTTTTGTCTTTCATTAAAGCCTTGGCCATCGCTGCTTTCTGGTCATACAAATCCTTTACAATTGTCAGATCAAGTTCTTCTGGCTCATCATTATTTATATCCAATTGTATTAAGCCTATAATAGCATAATTAAGAATCCCCGCAAATTCACTTTTTATGTCATCGTCAATTTTTTGCGTTATTCCTTCTTGTATGTTTCTTATCCGCTTTGCTTTTATGTAAATCTGGTCGGCCACCGAAATTATTCTGTAAACCCTCCAGGAAGTGCCATAATCAGTCGTCTTTTTAAGAAAAGTATTTCTACATGCCTCAATTATTTTATCATATTGATTGTCGGTAGTCATTGACCCGTTTTTATTCTGCATATTTGTGTATAGCTTCAAAAATACAATTACTACTGCAATGTTCACTCTTAACTGTAAAGGAAAATTGATTTCGACAGAAAAACCTGTCGTGATGGGAATTATAAATGCCACGCATGATTCTTTTTACAAAGGAGATTTAGATGATGGACTTGAAGGTATTTTAAAACTTGCAACTAAAATGGTAAAAGATGGAGCTGTCATTTTAGACATTGGCGGACAAAGTACCAAACCCGGAAGTGAGTCCGTTGGCGTGGAGACCGAAATGCGAAGAGTAATTCCTGTGATAGAAATGATTCACAAAAATTTTCCTGAAACAATCCTTTCTGTAGATACATACCAAAGTGAGGTGGCATTGGCAGCGGTTGCTGCGGGAGCAAGTATGGTGAATGATGTAAGCGGAGGAGATTTAGATAATAAAATGATTCCAACTGTTGCTACGTTACAAATACCTTATGTATGTATGCACATGAAGGGAACTCCCGAAAATATGAATCACCAAACTCAATATGAAGATATACTTAAGGAAATGCTTGATTATTTTATTGCAAAAGTTTATCAATGTAGAACTGCAGGTATAAAAGATGTAATTATTGACCCTGGCTTTGGTTTTGCAAAAAATACTGAACAAAACTTTTATTTGTTGAAGAATTTATCAGTTTTTAAAATGCTTGATTGCCCTATTCTTGCAGGATTATCCAGAAAAAGTACTATTTACAAAACGCTAAAAGTTACTGCCGCAGAGGCTTTAAACGGAACTACAGTTCTAAATACATTGGCATTAAATAATGGAGTAAATATTTTGCGGGTTCATGATGTAAAAGAAGCTGGTGAAGCAATTACTTTATACGAGCAATATAAAAAGGCATAAAAAAAGCAGTTCATTTACGGAGGGCACTGAAAAAGTCCTTCAAAACTTAAGGAAAAAAAGGAGTAGAGAACGAT
>JBBRPX010000128.1:0-10456 GCA_038227505.1 Chitinophagales bacterium | reverse complement strand
GGGCATAAATGCGTTCATATCAGCTTCTGATAAGGCTTTCATATCAACAGCATTAAGGGTCTTTAAAAGTTCCCCGGCTTTAATAGCTGCTGTTTTTGCATCGCTGCTAACCAACGCATTTTTGACGTCATAGTAGGAATTTAGTAATTGAGTAAGGGAAGTTGTTTTTGTGTTATCCTGTGCGAAGGAATACTGAACGGTTATAGTTGTAAAGAATGCAACTATAAAAAATATCTTTTTCATTTTAATTAATTTAATGTTTCAAATAAGAATACTTACAGGCATGACAATACGGCCATGCAGATATGAAAAACATTAAATCAAATCAAATCTGGAAACTCTGGATGAGGATGCGAATGTCGGGAGGCGGTGGATGGAAAAAACGTACAATATGTTTTGGTGTAGAAGCTTGTGATTGTTTAAAAATATCAGTACCAAAGAAGCTGCCAAGCATTGCTACAAAAACAGGAATATTAATAGCAACATTACCGTTTTGAGCAAGGTTTTTATCTAAGCTCTGAAATTTCATTACGCCATCATTACAACAGCCGCCTTTTTCTGACTCTTCTTTTGAATCGTGATGGTGCTTAGTCGTTTCATCATGGTGATGCTCTTTGTTATTTTTAGCATGGACATGAATAGTTATTTGAGGGACTTCTTCCTCATCGTGATGATGTGTATTGAAACCCATATCTACACCCATAGCACAGGAAAAACCAAGAACGGTATTCATAGAGAACACAATCAACAGCAAGGCCGCTTTTAGCTTTATGGATATATTTCTTTTCATTTAGTCTCTGTAAAAATAGGGCAATTTCCTGAATAATAAGGACTGACGTTATGTGAAGGTATAGTCGGATTTTGTTAAAAAATTACAGAATTATGGTAAATGTTTATAGAATTACGGATTAACAGCTACCTTGATTTGTTTCATGTAATAATTTTTTATTTTTCATCCTTTTTAGAAACTGTTTTTACCCTCAGCATTTTCGCATTGATAGCAACTACAATAGTGCTTACCGTCATTAAAACAGCGCCTACTGCAGGAGTTAACAAAATGCCCCATTTGTAAAGCACGCCTGCTGCAAGCGGTATTGCCACCACATTGTATCCTGTTGCCCAAATTAAATTTTGAATCATTTTGCGGTACGTTGCTTTGCCAAATAGAATCAGGCTCGCAATGTCTTTCGGATTGCTATTTACTAAAATTATTCCTGCTGTTTCGGCGGCAATGTCGCTTCCGCTTCCTACTGTAATTCCAATATCGGCTTGTGCCAATGCAGGTGCATCGTTTACGCCGTCACCCGTCATGGCGACAAATTCTCCTTTCTCTTGCAGCTCTTTTATTTTTTCTAATTTTTGATCCGGTAATACTTCTGCAAAATATCCGTCCATCTTTAATTCATGGCTTACACTTTTTGCAACATTTGCATTATCGCCTGTGAGTAAAATTGATTTTATTTTATTGTCGTGAAGTGTTTGAATTGCTTCGGCAGATTCCGGTCTTATTTTATCTCCCAATGAGATGTATCCAGCCACTTTACCCTCCACAATAATGAAAACAATTGTTTCGGCATTGCTGCCTGCATAATTTTCGGGCAATGAAATATTATTCTCTTTGAGATAACCCGGACTTACTACTTTGATATTTTTTCCTTCAACGGCTGCTTCAATTCCTTTGCCTGTGATGGCTTTGAAATTAGTTACTGCAGGAATTGTAACAGCAAGTTCTTTGGCTTTGGCAAGTATCCCGGTTGCAATGGGATGCTCTGAATTTTGTTCTAATGCAGATGCCATGCGAATGATTTCTTTTTCATCCAACCCAGATTGCAGTGATTTGATTCTTGCGACTTCAAATTTTCCGATGGTGAGTGTTCCTGTTTTATCAAAAATGATTGTAGTTATTTTTCGTGAGTTCTCAAATGCTGTTCTGTTCTTAATGAGTAACCCATTTTTTGCAGCCAGGGAAGTAGAAATAGCAACCACCAACGGCACAGCCAAACCTAAGGCGTGAGGACAACAAATTACTATAACAGTTACCATTCTTTCTAATGCAAATTGAAGTGGCTCACCGTATATCAGCCAAAAAGCAAATGTTCCAAAGCCGAGGGTCAAAGCAACGATTGTGAGAACAAGTGCTGCCCTGTCTGCCAGCAGTTGTGTTTTTGATTTTGATTTCTGTGCATCATCCACCAGCTTGATTACTTTGGAGAGATAAGAATCTTTTGAAGCATGTGTAACGGTAACTTTTATTGAACCATTGCCATTGATAGAACCTGCAATTACTTTTTGACCTGTTGTTTTCTTTACAGGAACTGATTCACCGGTTAACATGGACTCGTTTAAATAGCTTTCTCCTTCTGCAATTAACCCATCGGCTGCAATTTTTTCTCCGGGCTTAATAAGAATAATATCTTTCTCCTTAAGCGAATCAGTTTTTACATCATTGATTTTATCGCCAGCTACAAGATGTGCCTGGTCGGGCATTAACTGTACAAGCAATTCCAGTTCACGGGAGGCGCCTGCAATTGATTTCATTTCGAGCCAGTGACCAAGCAGCATGATAGTAATTAATGTTGCCAGTTCCCAAAAAAAATCTTCTCCTTTTAAACCAAAAACCGTTGCTGCACTATATATGTATGCTGTTGAAATTGCTACTGCGATGAGTATCATCATCCCAGGTGTACGGGTTTTTATTTCATTCCAGAATCCTTTCAGAAAAGGAACCCCACCATAGAAGAAAACAACAGAGGATAGTGCAAAGGCAATATATTGCGAACCCGGAAACTGCCAGTTTATGCCAACGAGCTTTTGAAGCATTGGAGATAATATCATTATCGGAATGGAAATACCTAAACAAATAAAAAATCGTAACCTAAAATCTGCAATCATTTTGTGATGGTCGTGTCCCTGCATTCCCATGGGCGCATTGCCGTGCTGCATTTTTGAATGCTCCTCTGCGATCATGTCCATTTTTGAATGGTCTTTCTTCGAAAGTTTCTCCCCCGATGATTCTTTTTCTGATGGTTTCTCAGCACTCATTTTGGCATGTTCCTCTTCGGTCATATCCATTTTTTTCGAGTCACCTTTCTCTGGAGTTTCATCCTTAGTGGATTCTTTTTCCGAAGAAGTTTCCTCTTTCTTTTCTTCCTTCGGAGATTCCTCTTTTGAAGTTGCTTCCTTCGAGGCTTCCTCTTGTGTTGGCGCTGCTTTTGGAGTATCTGCGTTAGCAGTTTCCGATGTGGTCGTAACCTTCGGCTCACCGTCTTCAGTATCGATATTGATGGTAATTTTCGTCATAATGTGAATTTTATTCTGATACACTTATCGTGTAATCCTCTTTTGGAAAAGACATTTCCATTTTCTTTGGGGATTGGTTAATCTTTTTTCTAATCTCTTGTTTTGCTCTTCCTTAGAAATGTGCAGAAAAAATTTCAGAATAATGGTTCCGCTTTTTTGCAGATTTTCTTCAAATTTGTTAATCATCTCATGGCGTTCCTGAATTTCTTTATTATGAAGCAACCCATGAACAACAGGAAATAAAATATCCTCGTAATGCGAACGGTTGAAAATCTGAATCATTCTTTTTTCAGGAAGATTAGCATAAATGCGCCAAAGAAAATCGTGCAATTTTTCTTCTGGTGTTGGCGACTTAAACGATTTCACTTTGCATCCCTGCGGATTGATACAGGAGAAAACATGACGTATAGTACCGTCTTTACCTGATGTATCCATTCCTTGCAGGATAATGAGCAGCGCATGTTTACTTTCTGCATAAAAAAGATTTTGCAATTCAAAAAGTTGCATCTGCAATTTTTTCAATTGTTTATTGGCTGATGGTTTATTAATTCCATCAGGTGCATTGGTTAATATGCCGTTTATATTTTTCATATAATAATTGTTCTGCTATGCATCCTGCTGTATTAATTTAATTAATTATCCCTACAACCAAAAATAAAACTGCGGCAATCGCTGCTGCAATAAAATTGTAAGGACTTGCATATTTTAAATATTTTGCGTGTTCTGCATGGGCAATATTTGATGACATATTCGTCATTCCTGCAACCGGTGAAGTGACATCTCCGAATGTGCCTCCGGTAATAATTGCCGCTACGCAAAGAGGAATACTGGCTCCAGATACTACTGCAAGAGAAATTGCACCAGGCATGAGTAAAGAAGCTGCTCCCCAACCCGAACCAATAAAGTAAGTTACGGCAGACGACAATATGAAAAGTGAAACGGCTATGCTCCATGAAGGCATAGAAGTGCCTAAGTTTTGGTGAATGAAATCATTCAAACCCAATGCTTGAGAAACAGATGCTAAAGGCCACGCTATAGTTAGAATTACTAAGGTGGTCATTATGTCATTTCCACCGGATATAATATCTGATGTCATTTCTTTAAGATTATATTTTTGGAAAAAATAACATACAGCAGTTATAGCTATAGTGATAAACAATGCGACAAGCATGGCTCTGTTTGGGTCTGTGTTTGCCATTGCAGAAATAAAAGTGTTGTTGCCTGGTTTATCTTTCCCAAAAAACCAAAAGAAAAAAATACTAAGAAAGATTACGCTTAACAATGGAACAATAAGATTAATCACCCTTGGCTTTATTGATGGTCTTTCTTCTTCCATGTTCATCTTCATTCCTTTCATCTCCTTTTCGGCAGTTCGTTTTGCCGGAGCATTTACAGACTTTTTCAATTGATAGAAGATGGTAAAAAAAGTAATAATGATTAATGCGAAGCTGAAAAACTCTAAAGGAATTGCTTTAAGCCAAATTGCATAAGCTGAAGTGTTCCCCGGGTTTCCGGCTGCTTTTAAACCAATACTGATATTCGCAATATTAAATCCGACATAGGTTGTGGCGATAGGAATAAGTTCTACTACCGGACTTGCAGTATTGTTAAGCATAAAAGCAAACCGCTCTTTCGCCATTTTATTCTTTTCGGCAAGTGAACGGGTGATGGAACCCGCACCAACAATCCTAAAACCACAATCAATAAAAGTAACGGGTATCAAAGCCCATAATAGATAGAGCACAGCTCTTTCACTTTTTACATGCTTTTCTGCTATATCTGAAAATGCTTTTATGCCACCTGATTTTTTAATCAAGGACATTAAACCGCTAAACAAATACAGAAACAAAAGCACCTGAAGGCTTCCACTATCTGTTAATGTCTTTACAATTTCGTCAACCGCTGTTTCAAAACCACCTGTCAGCGTTGGGTTAAGAAAATAACTTCCAGCCAGTAATCCGATTAAAAGAGATGGAATAATTTTCTTAGACCAAATTGCAATTGCAATAGTGATAACTGGCGGTAAAATTGAAAGCCAGAGATTTTGCATCGTTTATTTATTTTATTCTTTCCGACTTTTAAAAAAATACAAATACGGTTTTACTTCGATTCATTTTGGAATAATCTACAGTAAAATTTGATTCCTCTTCAAACCGAAAAACCTTATCAATTTCAAAAATCACCAGGTTATAATATCATGTCTTGCTAAAGACATACCAAATGTTCCTGATGGATATTAAAATCAATCGTATAGCCTTTTTTTTAAAGAATAATAGTTTCTGTTAATGTGCCATAACTTTCGTTGGTACCTGGTCTAATCCCCCGGATTTAAATTCTCAGAAACTTTTAAAATCTAACAAAGCGATCAACGTTCTTCATCGTAAATAGGCACAGTGCCTTCATCGGAAAACCCACTGCCTGACCGGGCTTTTACATTTTCAACTGTACCTGTTATAATATTGTCAATCGCTGCTGCAGTTGTATGTTGACCTTTTTTAAATTTATTTATAGGGTCACTTCCGGGGCCTGTTTTTTTACCCTTTGTTACAGGGAGCACTTCTTTTTCTTTTTTCATTTTTTTTAATTTTATTTATTAATAAATATATACTGAAGGAGCTATTCTTATATCTATTTTATATTAATAGGTTAATCCTTTTATAGGCATGGGGAAGAGAAAATCCATAAACACATTGTTGTGTGCTTTTGATACATGATCTTTAAATGATTTCATGCTGCGATGCATTACGGTTGTATATTCCTTTCCCAACTTCAATACAATTTTTTCGAGATCCAATAATTCTTTTTTGATAACAGCAGCTCTTGCTTCATTTTTTACCGGTAAATCTTTATCAAGTTGCAGCACATTTTTTTCAAAAACTTTGTCAGCCTCTTCGTAAAAAGAACTAAGCAGAGGATCACAGGAATATGTTTTTATGTGAGAAAATTTGATCGCTGATTTTTTTTCTGCCTCATCTAATTTTCCATCGCTGTCAGCAGCCAGTAGTGACATATAAGCCGGGAATTTGAGTAGTTGCTCAATTTCCTGTGTAGTAAGATTTGTAAATGGAATCATATTTTTATCTTTAAATGAGGTTACAAACTATTTATCCATAACGACTCTATGGACTTTTATTTGATTTCTTAACCAATTTTGC
Organism: Chitinophagales bacterium; assembly: GCA_038227505.1. Classification (GTDB taxonomy): domain Bacteria; phylum Bacteroidota; class Bacteroidia; order Chitinophagales; family Chitinophagaceae; genus Ferruginibacter. The sequence goes on along the minus strand of JBBRPX010000128.1, from coordinate 4,001 downwards.
GATTACGCACAATCTCTACGGAACAGGTTGCATGCAATGCCACAGCCTGGGAAACCGAACCGAGTAAAAAGCGTTCTATAGCACCACGGCCATGTGAACCAACTACAATTAAATCGGCTCCAAATTCTTCTGCTTCTTTTAAAATGACTTGTTTCGGAGAACCTTTAATTACGGCAGTTGTAATCAATAATCCCGGATTCTTCTTTTGGAAGAGATCAGCAGCATATTTAACAGCATCTTCTGCAGATTTTTTTGCTACGTTATCAGCTTCTTCATAATAACCTGCAAGGCCACCCATAGGTCCCGCAGTTGACATTATTACAGAAGAATGCTCGAAAGCTGAAACAATATGTATTTCTGTGTTGAGTGCAAATGGCCTGTCGGAAAATTCTTTCAGTGACAGGGCATTATAATCGGAGCCATCTGTTGCCAATAATATTTTCATGATTTTGTTTGTTGAATGTTGTTAATGATTCCTCATCCGTCCAAGTTTTGAATCAAGAGAAGCCTTTAACTTATCAATTGCACTGTTAACAGCAAGTTCATAAGTATTTGCCAATGCTGTAACAGCCATTGGCTGTCTGCCTTCAAGACGGGCTTCCAGTAAACATCTTTTATCATTTATCCCATTCTTGTTACCGTTCTCATCAGATAGATGAACTTCCAAACGTGTTATGTGTTCGCTAAACCTGCTTAGCTCTTCTGATAGCAAGTCATCTAACTTGGTACCAAAAGCTTCATGCACACTTAAATTTTTGTCGGTGTTTAATTGAATAGTCATAATTTTTTAAATGAAATTTTTTATTTTCTTTTTCGGGACCAGATGAACCCCCCTGCCATTAATATAACTACGATAAGTATAAAAAACCACCATTCCATATGCATTCCCCAATAATAATAATGTTCGTTATGTTGCATCATAATTTTCTTTTTAAAATTTTAAAGAGTACCGGTTTGAGCTGACGTGGACCGGCAAGATGCAAATAGTGTTGCCAATCCTATTGCCCAGGCTGCTATTAGTAATGTTTTCATTCTTTTTCTTTTTTATATAAATTAATTCTGCTACTAACAAAAGGTACTAACTTTAACTACCGAAAATGTTATACTATTATCATTAATAGTTACATCATTAACACAATCTCAAGAGCCATTTTAATGTGAAGACAATATTAGATATGCTAAAATAATGCCGGTATGTGACTAACTTGAAGTGCTTAATTTTAAAGAAGAGATGGGAATATCGGGGTAATAGTTTACCCACATTATGCAGCAGATTCAGGAAAAATTGCTTGTACGCATAATGGATTTTTTCATTAGATTGTGCCATTTACAGCAATTCTTATTTCTTACAAATATTGCTTTGAATATTTGTAAAAAAACTGCCTTATTGATTTTAGTATAAACTTCATTTTTCAACATTTCTTTTACATTTTCATCCCTCCCATGGGGTCATTGCCTTTTTTAAACACATATTCACTGTGCAACAAATAAGCTCCTCTCATCACTACCACATCTCCGTTTTGCAAACCTGACTTTATTTCTATCCGGTCACCGCTCTCCAAACCTATTTCCACCATTTTCATTTTAAAACTATTTTTTCCTGACTGAATCCAAACTGTATTCATTTTTCCATCCCGAAGCACTGCATCCGTTGGCAGTGTAAGAGTCTTTATTTCCCTGCTTTTTATACTTACATAGGCTGGCATACCGGGTTTTAATATCCCGTTTGGATTAAGTATGACGACTCTTACAAGATTCAACCTGCTGTCTTCAACAATTTCAGGATTAGCAAATTCAATTTTACCTTTCCACTCTTTTCCCGGTAAATCGGGAATCTGAACGATAGCATTTCCATTTAAATCAACAGCAGAAAGTTGTGAGGCATACACCTGTGCTTCGGCCCATAAAGAAGACAGGTCTGCCAGTTTTATAATTGTCATTCCCTGGGATGCATACTGCCCTTCCATCACCGGCAATTCAGTAATAAAGCCTGATGCGTTGCTATAAAATGAAGTGAGCGGAGATGATTTTTTTGATCTTTCCAATTCATTCACCTGTGCTTCGCTCATGCCCCATAAGAGCAATTTTGTTTTTGCACTTTGCAGCAAACGATTGAAATCAATTATTGAATTGTCGAGGGTTTGCTGTTTTTCCAACACTGCTATATATTCCTGTTTGGCATTATTCAGTTCTTCACTATACAAATCATAGAGATGTGCTCCCTTTGGAACATAATCACCTACATTTTTAAAATAGAGCCTGTCAATCCTGCCCATGATACGGCCATTGATACTTTTTACTTTTGATTCATCGGCATTTAATGTGGCAGTTAAAACCAGTTTGTCACCGATTAAGCCGTTGCGAATTGTATCCATTTGAATATTGCCCAGCCTTATCTGTTCATCATTCAACATAATTTCATCGGCGGCTGTGTTGGTTCTTTTCACAACAATTAATTCCATGTGGCAAATGGGACAAAGACCCGGCTTATCTTCCATAATCTGCGGATGCATACTACAGGTATAATATTCATCTTTGTTTATTGCAGTTTCCTTTTTGCCTTTACAGGAAGCCAGGGCAATTACCAGGGCGAGCATTATTATAAAATATTTTTTCATGTCTTATTAATTTGTTTTGATGAAACTTTCACTGTCAACAAGGTATTGGGCATTGGCAGCCACGGCTTCGTTACTATCCAAACCACTTAATACCTGTACCAGGTGTTTATTAGTGATGCCGGTTTCTATTTTTCTTGCCATAAAAGATTCACCGGTTCTTACGAAGACAACTTTATCCAAACCCAAAGACAACACCGCTTCTTCGGGCAACCATTCTGCTGATCGGTCACCGGCGAAAATGGTAGCTTTCACCTGGCTTCCGATTGGAATTTTTGCAACAGTATTATCAAAATAAACCCTTGCTGTTACTGTTTTGTTTCCTTCCCTGTAAACAGGTTCTACGTAACTAATAGTGGCTCTGAAATCTTTCAACGGATCTGTTTCCGGTGTGATGCGTACTTTATTACCAACCTTAACCATTGCTTCCTGGCCTGTGAATATGTTTAATACTGCCCACGCTTTGTCTGGATTGAAAACAGAAAAAATATTCTGCCCCTTTTGTACATACATCCCTTCTTTAACAGAAAGTTCTTCCGTTGTGAAAGAAGTGGTACTCATACCAGCTTGCTGATTACTATTCATTGCTGAACCATTGCTTTCATGCACATGTCCGCTGTAATTACTGTAAACAGCCACTGAATAATTGAGTTTGCCGGATTTGATCACTGTACTTACCTGTTGAATACTCATTCCAAGTAAATACAGTTTTTGCTTTGAGGCATTAATCAGCATAGTATTGTCGGGGTCGTTCTTTAAAAGAAACAATAAATTTTCCTGTGCAGTCATCAACTCAGGACTGTAAATATCCATGATGCGTTGTCCTTTATTTATTTTCTGATAACGATACTTTACATAGAGCTTTTCTATCCTACCTGAAAAATTAGATGAAATAACACCTGTATGTCTTGTATCATAGGTTATAAACCCGTATGATTCCATTTCAATATTTTCTTCCCGGTTCATCATGTGAACCATGGGAATGTTTGCAATAACCTGTTGGTTAGATGGTTTCAACAATGTATTTAATGAAACAACTTTAGACTCTGCTGCTGATTTTGTTTTTTCCAACTGCATCCCGCAAATAGGACAGGTTCCGGCGGTATCAGCTTGTACCTGGGGATGCATCGGACAGGTATATGCTTTGACATTTGATTGGGTACTGTCGGTCATATTTTTGCCGTTGTGCATGGTATGATCTGCCATTTGAATCAAATCCATTCCGCATTTTGGGCATTTGCCTGGCTTGTTGCTGAATACAGAATCCTGTGGCATAGGACAGGTGTACATAACCTCTTTTTTAATATCGGTATTGCTACAGGCCGTAACAAACAGCATGATACATAAAAGCCAGAACCAATTATTTTTTATAACGCTTTTCATCAT
>JBBRPX010000127.1:0-10588 GCA_038227505.1 Chitinophagales bacterium | reverse complement strand
TTTACATATCAGCAGCATACTAAGCAAAATGAAGAAGACAGAGGGCAGCTAACCTCACAGATTAATGAATTGACAAAGAAGTTAAACAGGCTTGAAGAACGTTGTGTAAATGAAGAAATGGACCGTGATATGTTTTACCCTTACAAGGATAAATTTATTGCAGAACGCAAAGAATTAGAGCAGTCTTTAGCCAATATCGGAAATAAGCTGTCGAACCTTGAAGGGAACATGAAAAAGGCATTAGACATTGGCTCTGAACTCAATGCTATATGGACTTCCAGTGATTACCATCAAAAGCAAATGTTGCAAAAGATAATATTTTCGGAAGGATTTACCTACAACCGTAAAAATGATAAGTGTCGAACCCTTAGAGTGAATGAAATATTTTCTCGAAGTGCAGCGTGGGTGCATGTATTAGCCGAAAATAAAAACGGGAACAGTACTGATTGTAGTAATGTTCCCGCTTCTGTGGAGAATAGCGGGTTCGAACCGCTGACCTCTTGCATGCCATGCAAGCGCTCTACCAACTGAGCTAATTCCCCTTTGTGGAGGATTGCAAATATAATTTTATAAAGCTACCATTCAAAGGAAATTAAAAAATGCCCCGAAATATTTCGAGGCATTTTTAGTATAGATTTTAAAGTGTTTATTATTATTCCTAATCTCCCCAAACTTCATCTTTCCCTTCAAGCCATTTTTTTACAAGCTCGTTTGTTACAGATTTTGGGCGCTCTAGTGGAAAGCCAAATGCCCTATCCCAGCAAAGACTTGCAAGTACGCCAAGCGAGCGGGAAACACCAAATAACACCGTGTAAAATTCATATTCCTTCATGCCATAATGCACAAGCAATGCGCCGCTATGAGCATCTACATTAGGCCATGGATTTTTAATTTTTGCTTTAGAACTTAAAATTGGCGGAACAGCGTCATAAATATTCCATACGGTTTGTACGAGTGCATCCTCGGGCATATGTTTCTTTCCAAATTCCATTTGGGCTGTAAATCTAGGATCTGTTTTTCTTAAAACAGCATGCCCATAACCTGGTACAACTTTTCCTTCCGTAAGTGTTTTTTCTACGTATGCTGATATTTGTTCTTTTGTTGGAGCATCACTTCCTATTTGCTCCCTTAGTTCAAGTATCCATTTTATTACTTCCTGGTTAGCCAATCCATGCAATGGACCCGCTAGCCCATTCATACCTGCAGCAAAACTCAAATATGGATCACTCAAAGCAGACCCTACAAGATGGGTTGTATGCGCTGAAACATTTCCGCCTTCATGGTCTGCATGTATCGTCATATATAAACGCATCAACTCCATAAATCCTTCATCTTCGTAACCCATCATATGTCCAAAGTTTCCTGCCCAATCCAACAATCCATTTGGTTGAATATGTTCTCCCCCTTTATATTTTCTACGGTATATATAAGCTGCAATTCTAGGCAACCGTGCAATAAGATCCATACTATCGTCAAAAGTAGCTTCCCAATAATCTTTTTTATTCATACCCTTTGCATATCGTTTTGCAAAAACACTTTCTGTTTGCAATGCCATAATAGCTACTACAAACTGTGTCATAGGGTGCGTACTTATTGGCAAAGCTTCTATGGTTGCAAACACATGGTTTGGTACGTGACTGCGGCGCTGCCAAACGCTTGTAAGATGATGTACGTCGTCTTCTGAAGGTAATTCACCAACTAGCATTAAATAAAACAATCCTTCCGGCAAAGGTTCTGAACCGCCTGGGGCTTTAGGTAATTTTTCCTGCAATTCAGGAATAGAATATCCTCTAAACCTTATTCCATCTTGTGCATCCAGCAAAGATGTTTCTGTAACTAGACCGGTAATGCCCCGCATACCTTGATAAACCTGTGAGAGGGTTACTTCGCCAATTATTTTATCCCCATGCTCTTTCAGCATTTCTTTTATTTCTTCACCCACTTCATCTGCCTTTGCTTTGAACCTGTCTTTAATTATACCCATTTTTTAAAAAATTATTTCTGTGAAAAATAGTTGTGATAATAAAGCTAAAAATCAATTGCTGTTATAGCTTTTAACCAATTATTATTTGTAAACTGATGTTGCTTTAAAATTACGACCGCAAGTAATGTTAAACAAATGATTTAAGTGCAAATTTCATAAAGATTATTTAAATTAAATAGTCAAGTAAAATTAGCTGGATGCTCTTTTGTATAAGACAACCGCAAGTAAGCCAAATATAATATTGGGTAACCATGCAGCAAGTAATGGCGTAAAACTTCCTTTTGTAGCAAACACAACAGAAAATCTGCTAAAGAGTATATAGGTCATGCTTAATACAACTCCTAACGCAATATGTGCACCGCTGCCTCCCCTAACTTTACGGGATGCAAGCACAGTTCCTATGACAGTAAGTATAATAACAGAAGCCGGGATGGAGTCTCTGTTATATCGCTCCACCAATAAAGAACTAACTGTATCGGATTCTCTAATTTTTTCCATTTTTATAAAGGCTTCTAAATCTGGCGTGCTCATTTGATCTTTTAAATATTCATCTTTCCGTAGATCAATGGGTTTAAAATTAAAGTTCATCAACTTAACAGGCACTTTGGTAACTGTTTCATTAATATCGTTTAATGTTCGTTCTGTAACATCAGTTAGTTTCCATTTTTTTGTAATAGTATCCCAGTTGAAGTTGGATGCCCGTAAATTATATAATAATTTATTTTCTGAAAAACGCTGAATAAAAAAACCATTGCCTGTTTTAGAAATTGTATCGTATCCTCTTATACCAACGTAACTGTTTTGGTCTAATTTAAAATAAACGTTTTGTTTATACGTGCTATTATTCATACCTGCCGGGCTGCTTGGATCTATATAGCGCTTTTCGAAATCTCCCCATTTTTTGTTTGCTTTAGGTACCACATATTGGTAGCCCAACCATAAAATGGCAGACAGAATAATACCTCCTGCAAGAAAGGGTCTAATGAAACGATGGTATGAAACACCACTGCTCAATACCGCAATTACTTCTGAGCGACCAGCCATTTTTGAAGTAAAAAATATTACTGATATAAAAACAAACAGAGGAAAAAGTAGCGCATCTATTCTTGGAATAAAACCAAAATAATAGTCGGTCATTATCTGATAGGCAGATAGATTTGATTTGGAAAAATTATCTGTTTTCTCACTTATATCAACAACTACAACAATAGCAGTAAACAACAAAATACAGAAAAAGAAAGTAGTAAGGTATTTGGTTAAAATATATTTATCAAGTATTTTCATTCAAATCGAAAGTTACAAACATAATAATTGGTACAATTTTTAAAGAGTGTAAATACTAATATAGACTTGTTAAAAAGAAGTTTCCTCTTGACTAGTATTTGGCAATTGCCTTTGCAGCAATCCATCCCGTTGTCCAAGCATTTTGAAAATTGAAACCGCCAGTTACACCATCAACATTAATAACTTCTCCCGCAAAAAAAAGATTTTTCTGTAATTTACTTTCCATTGTATTTACATTTATTTCATCCGTATTAACTCCACCTGCTGTTACAAATTCTTCTTTAAAAGTTGTTTTTCCTTTTATTCTAAATGATTGTAGACACAAATTTTTTATTAATAAGTTTTGTTCTTTAGCCGGCAAATCTGCCCATTTAATTCCTTCCTTAATTTCACTTTCAGATAGCAAATATTCCCATAATCTGGAAGGCAATAAAAAGGGATTTTTATTCTGCATCTTAGTTGTGGCCATATCAAACCTCAACAACTGCATTTTTTCTCTAAGAGAGTTTTCGTTGTACATTGGAAGCCAATTTATAACCACTGCAAAATCATAATTTTTATCGGCCAAAGTCAGCGCCGCATACGCCGACATTTTTAAAATTGCCGGACCGCTAAATCCCCAATGTGTAATCAATAACGGACCATCTGTTTCCAATTTTTCACCCGCAATTTTTACTATTACATTTTCAACAGATAAACCCATCAATTTTGTAATTGAATTATCGGGCATATTGAAGGTAAATAAGGAAGCAACTGGAGGAGCTATTGTGTGGCCAAGGAGCGAAAGCCATTTTGCATTTGCCATTTTCATAAAACCACCAGAGGCAATGCAAACAAAATCAGCTTCAATAAATTTATTTAAAGATGTTGTAATCTTCCACTTACCATGATGAAACTGCAGATCGGCTACATCTGTATTCATTTCAATTTTTACATTGTATTTTGAAGCCTCATTGAGAAAAGAATCTACGATCGTTTGGGAGTCATTTGAAATAGGAAACATTCGTCCATCTTTTTCAGTTTTTGTTTCAATACCTCTTTCAAAAAACCAGTTGATAGTATCCGTTGTAAAAAAATGGTGAAAAGCTTTTTTGAGAAACTTATCTCCCCTCGGATATTTCTTTATCATATCACCAATACTAAAACAACTGTGTGTAACATTGCATCTGCCACCACCGCTAACTTTTACTTTACTTAAAAGTTTTCCGGTTTTTTCTAATACAATCACTTCAAGTTGGGGTTCAAGTTTTGCAGCATTTATGGCACAAAAAAAACCTGCTGCACCACCACCAACAACTACAAGTTTTGCCATAATGAAAAATTAAATTATCAATATTAATTGATAGACATACCAACTACTGACTGAATTATGTGGCTCTTCTAATAACTCCAACTCAAATTATTATTTGCTTTTTCAGCTGCTTCTATTTCTTCGAATGAACTTAGTATATCGGGCCCATCTTTCGTAATATGCACATCATGTTCAAAGTGTGCAGAAGGTTGTCCGTCTTTTGTCAGTACTGTCCAACCATCTTCCAAATGAAGAACTTCTTTAACCCCCATATTTATCATTGGTTCAATGGCCAATACCATCCCTGATTTTAATTTTTCTTTACTCCCACGTTTTCCATAATTTGGTACTTGTGGATCTTCATGTAATTTTCTACCCAAACCATGCCCTACAAGATCTCTCACTACACCAAATCCGTTTTTCTTTTCTGTATGTTCCTGTATAGCAAAGGCTATGTCACCAATTCTATTTCCCTGCCTTGCTTTGTCAATACCACAATAAAGAGATTCTTTCGTTATTCTTAATAATTTCTTTACTTCATCCGGTATCTCTCCAATTGCATAAGTATATGCACTATCGCCATGAAATCCATTTTTAAAAACACCAATATCTAAAGAAATAATATCACCATTTTTTAAAGGATTGTTAGAAGGAAAGCCGTGCACTACTGCATTATTTACTGATATACAAGTAGCATATGGAAAACCATTGTAATTTTTAAAAGAAGGAATCCCCCCATTATCATTTATATATTCTTCCGCAAGCCTGTTAACTTCTATTGTTGTGATACCTTCTTTTAATTGAGCAGCTATTACCGCATGTGTCTTCCCAACCAATAAGCAACTATGCCGCATGATCTCAATTTCTTCTTTTGTTTTGTATTGTATCATTTAGTGTATTAAATTAAAAGAAACCCCAACGATTGTATCGTCAGGGTTCAAATATAAATTTTAAAAATTATTATGAATCTAGATGCCCGATGTTACTGCCTGGCGACCCTGCATTCTTCCACCGGTCATAAGTCCATCATATTGACGCATTAGCAGTTGTGTTTCAATTTGCTGTAAAGTATCTAATACAACACCGACCATAATTAAGAGAGATGTGCCACCAAAGAACGTAGCAAAATTTTGTTGCATTTTAAATACAAGTTGAAATAAACCAGGAAGTATACCAACAAACGCTAATAAAATTGCTCCAGGTAATGTAATTCTATCCATTATTGTTCCAATGTAATCAGCAGTTGGTTGCCCAGGTTTTACACCCGGTATAAAGCCATTGTTTCTCTTTAACTCATCAGCCATTTGCTTGGGGTTAAATATAAGAGCAGTATATAAAAATGTAAATGCGACTACAGCTACCGAGTAAATAAGCATGTACCACACATTTGTATGATCACTTAAAAATGCTTTGTTAGAGCTCTTACCCAAACCAATTGCAAAACCTATAAAAAACAAAATAGCTTGAGCAAATATAATTGGCATTACACCTGCAGCATTCACTTTTAAAGGAAGAAAATTACGAGCACCACCAAACTGACGGTTGCCAACAATTTGCTTTGCATAATTTACAGGAACTTTTCTTGTACCCTGCACTAGCATAATCAGACCCATTATTATTGCAATCAAAAACACAAACTCAATTAATAATAACAACAAACCACCTGCACCCATAGTAATACGAGAATTAAATTCTTCTCTAATGGCCTGTGGGAAACGTGCAAGTATACCTACCATAATAATGATAGAGGTACCATTACCCAAACCCTTATCAGTTATCTTCTCACCTAACCACATTACGAATAACGTACCAACAGTAAGAATCACTACAGTAGATATCCAAAAGAAATTTCCGTAAGCTGGAATAAGTGCTTCAACATTTCCGGGACTCTTAAGGTAACCAATATAAGCAGCCGCTTGAAACGCGGTAACTGCCACAGTTAAATAACGTGTCCATTGGTTGATTTTCTTTCTACCACTTTCACCCTCTTTTTGCACCTTTGCCATTTGAGGAACCAAAATGGTTATTAGCTGCATAAAAATAGATGCAGAAATATAAGGCATAATTCCTAATGCAAAAATAGAAGCCTTTGAAAAAGCTCCACCTACAAATGCATCAAGCAACCCAAGCATTCCACCTTTAGAGTTGTTACTTAAATTTGCAAGTTTATTAGGATCAATTCCCGGTAAAACGATAAAAGAGCCAAGGCGGTAAATAAACAACAATATTAACGTAAATATTATTTTTTTACGCAGATCCTCAATGCTCCAGATATTTTTAAGTGTAGTTATAAACTTCTTCACAGAATTAATTTCGGTTTTTGTAATGCACTAAAAGAAAAAACGCATTCTAAATGCGTTGGTAAATATCGGTAAAATTATTTTACAATTTCTACACTTCCACCTGCCGCTTCAATAGCAGCTTTTGCTTTCTCACTTACTGCATTAACTTTAAAAGTATATTTTCCTGTTATTTCACCATTGCCTAGTAACTTAACATTGTCATTTTGACTAATCAAACCATTTACATATAGGTTCGCCAAGCTAAATTCTGTAATACCATACTTCTCAGCATAGTGGTCAATTTTACCGATATTAAGAGCAACATATTCCACTCTATTAATATTTTTAAAACCACGCTTTGGTACACGACGTTGAATAGGCATTTGCCCACCTTCAAAACCAGGTTTACTTTTGTAACCCGCACGGCTTTGACCACCCTTATTACCTTTTGTAGATGTACCACCTTTACCACTTGCCTCACCACGACCAATTCTGATGGCTTTATGTGTAGCGCCTTTTGCAGGCCTAAGAGAATGTAAATTCATAATGCTTTAATTTTTTACTTTCGCCCCAAAAGCAATTGGAGCTCGCTTGTTTGTAAATGGCAAAATGCCTAACTAATTTATACTTCTTCAACCTTTACGAGGTGACTTACTTTTGTAATCATTCCTAATATTTGTGGAGTAGCTTCTTTTTCTACAGTTCTATGCATCTTGGTTAGACCAAGCGCCTGCATTGTTCTTTTTTGACGCTCAGATCTGTCTATTATACTTTTAACCTGAGTTACTTTTACTTTTTTCATTAGAATTATTTTTTTTCTAATATCTTATATCTAAATACTTGATACTAATTTTATCCGTTAAAAACTCTTTTTAAAGAAATATTACGAGTTCTAGAAACTGCAATTGGTTCACGCAACGTAGCCAAAGCTTTAATGGTAGCCTTCACTACGTTTGTAGGGTTAGCAGAACCTAAATTTTTTGCCAATATATCTGTGATACCAGCAGCCTCAAGCACAGCACGCATACTTCCACCTGCAATAACTCCTGTACCATGCGCGGCAGGCTTTATAAGAACTTTAGCAGCACCCTCTTTACTTAGCTGCTCATGAGGAATCGTACCATGCATTATAGGAACTTTAATGAGGTTCTTCTTCGCATCTTCAATTCCTTTGGTAATAGCTTCCTGTACTTCTTTAGCTTTACCTAAACCATGCCCTACAAAACCTGCACCATTACCAACTACAACCAAAGCTGAAAAACTGAATGCACGTCCTCCTTTTGTAGTTTTTACCACACGGTTAATAGAGACAACTTTTTCTTTCAACTCAAGGTCACCGGCCTTCATTTTATTTACAATTACGTTTGACATTATCTGTATTTTCGATTTTTAGAATGTTGTTGTGGATGTTAGAATTTCAATCCACCTTCTCTTGCTCCCTCAGCTACTGCTTTAATACGACCATGATAGATATATCCACTACGATCAAAGACAACTTTTTCAATTCCAAGCTCAACAGCTTTTCTAGCTATAGCTTCACCTACCATTTTACTCTTTTCAACTTTTGGAACTGATTGTGCAGTAATATCTTTTTGACGGGAAGAAGCACCTGCAATGGTAGTTCCTGTTTCGTCATCAATCAATTGTGCATATATATCAGAGTTGCTTCTAAAAACAGTAAGGCGTGGTGTAGATGCTGTACCATTTACCTTCTTACGAATGCGATAGCGTATTTTTTGTCTTGCCTGTGATTTATTGTTCATTTTATTTTATTTTGTATTTCTCGATACTGCCGAGAAAAAATTAAATTTTAAAATTACTTACCTGCTGATTTACCTGCTTTTCTTCTTAATACTTCACCAACAAACTTCACACCTTTTCCTTTGTACGGCTCAGGCTTACGCAAGCTCCTTATTTTTGCACTTACTGCACCCAACAATTGCTTGTCGATACTTTCTAAAGTAATAATAGGATTTTTACCTTTCTCCTGTAGCGTACTAACTTTTAATTCAGATGGTATTTCAACCAAAATATTGTGAGAGTAACCCAAAGAAAGATCTAATAAATTTCCTGCGTTTGCTGCTTTATAACCAACACCCACAAGTTCAAGTTTTTTAGTGTATCCTTCTGTAACCCCTTTAACCATATTATTGATTAAAGAACGGTACAAACCATGCAATGCACGGTGACGAATCTGGTCAGTAGGTCTTTTGAACTCAACCATATTATCTTTAATTTCAACGACGATATCACGATCAATATTTTGCTTCAATTCACCTTTAGGTCCTTTTACAGAAACCTCGTTATTTTTATTTAAGCTGATGGTAACTCCAGAAGGAATCTCAACCGGCTTTTTTCCTATACGACTCATAATTTAAAATTTGTATACTTTAAAAATCTTTTGAAAATGAACTCCGAAAGTGTTCAGCCTGTATAGTTTGGCTTAATTGTCATTCTAAAACAACAAACACCATCTTCAAATGCTTGTTGTAAAAATTATTAATAAATGTTGCAAAGTACCTCTCCACCTACATTTTGAACTTTGGCTTCTTTGTCAGTCATTACGCCTTTAGATGTAGAAATGATGGCAACACCTAACCCGTTTTTTACTCTTTTAAATTCGTCAGGCTTTGCGTAAGTACGTAAACCAGGACGGCTAACTCTTTCTAAACTTTGAATAGCAGGTAATTTAGTTGTAGCATCATATTTTAATGCTATTTTAATTAAACCTTGCTTTTTATCTTCTTCAAACTTATACTTTAAAATGTAACCTTTATCGTATAAAATTTCAGTTATGCGCTTTTTTAAATTGCTTGCAGGAATTTCCACAATACGGTGATTAGCCATTTGTGCGTTTCGAATTCTTGTTAAATAATCTGCTATCGGATCAGTAACCATTGTTCTTTTTTGTTAAGTTATTTTAATAATTTTTTCAATGCGATATCCTTTTATAATTCTTAGATACCTGGCTTGCTGCTTACCAGCTTGCTTTGGTAACTCCCGGTATTTTACCTGCAAGAGCCATATCCCTAAATGTTATACGGTTTACACCAAAATGGCGCATGTACCCACGTGGACGGCCTGTAAGTTGACAACGGTTTCTTAAACGAACCGGTGATGCATTTTTTGGAAGTAAATCCAATCCTGCATAATCACCTGCAGCTTTAAGAGCAGCTCTTTTATCTGCAAACTTTGCAACAATACGCTCTCTTTTTCTTTGCCTAGCTTCAATTGATTTTTTTGCCATGTTATTTTTGTTTGTTATTTGCTATTATTATTTGTTATTACCAATGCTAACCATCAAATTAATAACTAATAACTTTTAACTATACTATTTCTTTACATTTTTAAACGGCATACCCATTTCCTTAAGCAATTCAAATGCTTCTTCGTTGGTTTTTGCAGTAGTTACAAAAGTGATATCAAGACCGGTAATTTTATTCACTTTGTCTATATCAATTTCAGGAAAAATGATTTGTTCTGTAATACCTAAAGTATAATTACCACGACCATCGAATGCTTTGTCGTTGATTCCTTTAAAATCACGTACACGTGGAAGCGACACAGACACAAGCCTGTCAAGAAACTCATACATTTTTACACCACGTAAAGTAACTCTTGCACCAATGGGCATGTTCTTACGAAGCTTAAAGTTTGAAATATCTTTTTTAGACATCGTAGCTACTGCTTTCTGACCTGTAATGTTACTCAACTCATCGATAGCGATATCAATTAGTTTTTTATCAT
>JBBRPX010000126.1:0-10604 GCA_038227505.1 Chitinophagales bacterium | reverse complement strand
TCGCCACTAATGCCTGTATCAATTTCATCAAATATTAAAACGGGCAGTTGTAATTTTTTTGCCACCAACGATTTTACAGACAGCATTAACCTGCTTAATTCACCACCACTAGCAACTTTATGCAAAGGTTCAAAACGGTTGGTTTTATTTGCATCAAATAAAAAGTTTATTTCATCACTACCATTTGCAGAAAGTGTAACTGAATTTACAGCAACTTTTATTTGTGCATTCGGCATGCCGACTTGCGTGAGCAAATCATTTACTTTTTGTGTAAATGGTTTTACCTGTGTAATTCTGTTTGCATTTATTTTTGTAGCTATTACTGTTGCTTCATCAAAGAGTTTCTTACTTTCTTTTTCTGTTTTTTCTAGAGCATTTGTAATATTAAAAACGGCATCCAGTTTTTGTTGTAAAGTTTCCTGTATTTCTAAAAGCTGCTGTGTAGTTGTAACGCCGTGTTTTTTAAATAATTTATACCCTGCAGAAAGTCTTTCATTTACCGTGTTTATCCGTTCTGCATCATAAATAATTTTATCATCTATAGTTTCCAATTCATCTGCTACATCCTGTATTTCCAGCTGAGCACTAATCAATCTTTTTTGCAGCTCTTCAATAGCTGTATGGTATTCTTTTAATGATGAAAGCTTTTGAGAGAGCGATTTTAAATTTTGTACAATTGGTTCCTCGCCACCCGATAGTATACCATAAACAGCGCCGAGTTGCATTTTTATATTTTCAGCATTACTCAAAATCTTTATTTCAACATCTAATTCCTCAAGCTCGTTTTCCTTAAGATTTATATCTGTAAATTCTTCCAGTAAAAACTTGTTGTAATCTGCTTCCTTGTCTGCATTTACTTGTTGCAGTCGCAAAGTTTCTAATTCATTTTTTACAGTGCTGTATTTTGTAAAAACTATTTTTAATTGTGCAAGTAACACTCCATTATCAGCAAGTGCATCCATCACTTCTCTTTGGAAATTTTCTGAACCAATTTCTTGGGTATCAAACTGCCGGTGAAGATCTACAAGGTTTACCGTTAATTCTTTTAACTGAGAAAGATTTACAGGTGTATCATTTACAAAACTCCTGCTTTTGCCATTTGCTGCAATTTCTCTTCTTATTAAAATCTCCTCTTCTCTATCAAGATCATTGTTTACGAAAAACTGTTGTATGGCTTCATTGTTTTTTACAACAAATGTTGCTTCAACAATGCACTTTTTCTCTTTATCTTTTAAAATTGCATTGTCTCCACGCTTGCCTAAAACCAGATCGAGCGCACCCATTAAAATACTTTTTCCTGCACCGGTTTCACCGGTAATAATATTCAGTTTTTGTGAGAAATTGATTGTCAATTCATCAATGATGGCGTAGTTGAGTATTCGTAATTTTTGCAGCATAATTGTGGTAGCAAATTAACGAAAAATGAACTTGTATTGGAGCAGAATATTTGTTTTGTTTGAAATGCAAAATTTTGCTTAGCAGTAAATCTATTGCACAATAAAAGTTGAACAAAGATTTATCGGTGAAAGGCTGCGTTGCTTAGCCGAAAATCGTTTTTGCTGCATTTGGGCAAAAACACCTGCCTGCCGGCAGGCAGGTTGTAGGCGGGCAACGAACAAATGTTGATGTAAATACTAAAGTCTAAAGCCCCAAAACAAAAATGCCTACATTTCTACAGGCATTTAAATCTTACTATGTAAAATTCAGTTTTTAACTGAACATCTCCCTTACTTTATCAAAAAATGATTTGTCATTTTTTTCAGGGCTAGGTACAAAGTTTTTAGAATCCTGCATTTTTTCCAGCGCTTCTTTTTCGTCGCTGCTCACATGCTGTGGAGTCCAAATATTTACCTGTATTAACTGGTCACCTTTTTCGTAACTATTTACATTTGGAAAACCCTTTCCTTTTAATCTGAAAATTTTACCGCTTTGTGTACCAGGTGGCACTTTAATTTTTGCTCTACCATCAATGGTTGGCACTTCTACCTGCGTACCGAAAACCGCGTCTGGGAAGGTGATGTGTAAATCAAAACCTACGTTTAAACCTTCTCTTGTTAAATGCTGGTGCGCTTCTTCTTCAATGAGTACAATTAAATCTCCAGATGAGCCACCACGCTCGCCAGCATTGCCTCTGCCTGACACGCTGAGTTGCATTCCTTCCTGCACCCCTGCAGGTATATCAACAGTTACTGTTTCTTCATCATATATTCTTCCTTCACCTTTACAAGGTGCACATTTCGCCGTAATGGTACTTCCCTCACCGCTACACGCCGGGCAGGTTGTTACAGTCTGCATTTGTCCTAAAAATGTGTTCTGCACTTTACGCACCTGCCCACTGCCACCGCAAGTACCACAAGTTTGCATGCTGTTTTTATCTTTTGCACCGGAGCCTGTGCAAGTATTACACTTTACATATTTTTTTACCTTAATGGTTTTGGTTACGCCCTTTGCAATTTCCTCGTAAGATAATTTCATTTTTACCCTTAGGTTGCTTCCTCTTGTGCCATGGCTGTTACCGCCGCCACCTCTCCTTCCACCACCAAAAAAGCTACCAAATCCATCATCATTTCCACCACCAAAAATATCTCCGAACTGGCTAAAAATATCATCCATATTCATGCCGCCAAAACCTTGGCTGCTACCACCTCTACCACCAGAAAATGCATTGTGACCAAAGCGATCGTATTGTGCTTTTTTATCGGAGTCATTTAATATTTCATACGCCTCTGCGGCTTCTTTAAATTTATCTTCAGCAGCTTTATCGCCCGGGTTTCGATCTGGGTGAAACTGCATGGCTGTTTTTCGATAAGCCTTTTTTATTTCATCTTGCGAGGCGCCCTTTTTTACACCAAGTATTTCGTAATAATCTCTCTTCATAACGCTAATTAGCTAATTTGGTAATACGCTTTGGGCTAATAACCAAAACGTATTTTATAAGTTTATTTTTATTTTCCCACCACAACTTTTGCAAAACGAATGAGTTTGTCATTCATATAATAACCTTTTTGTAACTCATCTACCACTTTACCTGCCTTATCATTCCCTGCAGGTATTTCTGTTACTGCCTCATGTTTTTCAACGTCAAATTCAGTATCTATGCTGTTCATGGCAACAATACCTTTTTGTTGAAGCAAAGAACGAAGTTTATTGAAAACTAATTGTACACCTTCTTTTACATGGTTAATGTCATCGTCTGAAGCGATTTGTTTTTCTGCTCTGTCCATGTCATCTGCAACATCTAATAATGCAATTGCCATTTCCTTCCCTGCAGTCTGCATCAACTCTAATCGCTCTTTTGCAGTACGGCGCTTGTAATTATCAAATTCAGCAAAAAGGCGCAAATATTTATCTTTTTGTTCCTGAACATCTGCCTCTAATTTTTCTGTAATATTTTCTGTATCAGCATCGGGATTACTTAAATGGGTGTTACCCGGAATGTCAGCATCTGAATTAATATCCATTTGCTCATCTTCAATCGGTATTGTTCTTTCTGTATCTTGCATAGTATCTTGTTTAATTGTGTGCGAATGTACAACAGTCAAACATTTTGCCAATGCAGCTTTTCAGTCAAATTGACACCAATAAATAATAAAATGGAAATTAATTAACAACGAGGATTTTACCAGACTCAACAACAATACCATTTTTGTCTATAAGTTGGTAAATATAAATACCACGGTAAAACTTTTCCTCTTTTAAATTAATAGAAAGGGAAGATGGAATATTTTTGGCTTCAAACATTTTTTTGCCAATGGAATTGAGTATTTGGATAGAGTAAAATCTGCTATAGCCTTTTTGAAATTCAAAATTGACCACCGATGAGGCAGGATTTGGATAAGATTTTATAAATTTTGTTTGAACGCCTACTTCATCGCTGAAGGTTTTGTTTTGTGCAAAAGATGTAAAATTTAATCCGATAATTAAAATTAGTATGAAAGATAATTGTTTCAACTATGTAAAAATAGTAAAATGATTTAGAATATGACTAAAAAAATATAACGTTTAACAATCTTATTTATTATAAAAATAAGAAACAAATTATATAAAAAGTGCTTAATCCAAACTTTCCAATTTGCTGTTAATTACTTTAAAATTTGGCACCTCCCCTGCATTTTCCAGCACTTCTTCGTATTGTAAAATACCGGTTTTATCAACAATAAAGGCGGCTCTTTTACTAACTCCCTTCATCATCATTGGCGTAAATGATTCGTAGATGCTTCCGTAAGTTTTAGATGTATCTTTATTAAAATCGCTTAATAGCGGGAAATTATAACTCTGCTCCTCTTTGAATTTTGCAAGCGTAAAAACAGAATCTACAGAAATGCCTAAAACTTGAGCATTGGCGTTTTCGTACCTTGCCATGTCATCTCTTATTGCACAAAGCTCCTCTGTACAAACCCCTGTAAATGCCATTGGAAAAAATAACAACAAAACATTTTTGTTTCCTTTAAAATCACTTAGAGACACTTTGTTTTTTTCTGAATCGTATAAAGTAAAATCTGGTGCTGTTAAACCTATTGCTAATGACATGCTGTTTTTTTTCAAAGATATATTAATATGTGAGTTTAAAAAATGAAAATGAGAAAGCCCGCTTCCCAGCAGGCTCTCTTTCCAAACAATCCATAAAACAAAAAGGATAATTAAAATTTTGGGCATCTTGTAGCATCCTTGCTACTGTTATATCGATCTAGAAATTTCTGAAAAACCAAAGAGATTTCAAAACCACCTCTACCAGTGCTTACTTTTTTTAAACCAGATATATTAACATCATAACTAACTGCAACTGCAATTGGTTTTGATTCTACTTTTAAAACAGGGATGATGGCATCATTTAACCTCATATATGCACCGCCGTGAATGATGTATTTCGGATTATCGGGATCATCTAATTTTTGAGAATACATAACACCGCCTATAATTTCTCGATTAACCCCCTGAGTTGTATAATCTGCTTCCACAGTTATATAAGAATAATCTGTTGTGCTCATTCTCACACCGCCTGAAGCAACCCATTTTGGCATTAACTCCATCTTGTAATCACTGTAAAAAGAAACCTTTTTTGATTTATTAAAGTGATGGTATGCAATGCCAACAAACATATTGTTATCTATGTTTTCGCCGAGTTGTGTGTTAAAACTTAAACCTACCGTTCCATCAAAATAGGAATAAGAAGATTTTGAAAATGTCTCTCCAGTTGACATATTAGCATCATAATTACCGCCGTTGAATTGACTATTGGTTGTTATTTTACTTCTATCAATTCGTCTTTGAACATAGCCCCCCATAACCGCCATAGATAAATACATACTTCTTTCTGCACTTAACGATTTATGGTAATTTACAGCAGGCAAAATATGTGTTGAAGTTAGATCTACGGTTCCGGCTTTGTCGTAAAGAACCTGACCACCAATGGTTAAATAATCTGGGGTTTCCCCAACGGGTAATTTGTATTCGATATTAGCAGAAGAAGTATTGTATGCATTGGTTACGCTGTTCCACTGAGATCTATAAACTGTTTGGACCCTTATATCTCCCGAAAAAAGGCCGGCCAATGCAGGGTTTCTAAGCAATGGTGTTTCAAAAATCTGGGAAAAATGTATATCCTGACCTTTTACCACCGCAATATTAGTTGCAAGCAACAAAGTGGTAATAAAGAATATCGTTATAAAATTTTTCATAATAATTAGAGATAATTATTTTAGTTGGTTGTTTCCATTGTTAAAACGTCGTCTTTTTCTTTTTGTTTTAATCAAACCCTCTTTCTTTTCCACAAATCCATTTTATTTTATAAGTGCAATATTTCCTTTGTAAACCAACGTACTGTTGTTATCACACTGAATTTCTATCATATAAACGTACACGTCACTTCCTAATTTTTGACCTTTGCTTGTACCATCCCAACCTAAACTTTCATCGTTTGCTTTAAAACTGTATCGAGCAAATACTTCTTCACCCCATCGGTTAAATATTCTTGCTTGTTTAATAGTAAACAGACCAGTTCCTCTTGGGTAAAATACATCGTTGGCTCCATCTCCATTGGGCGAAAAAGTATTTGGAATAAATACGTTGGCGCCGTTACACAATACATAAATATTTACAGAAGCAGAGGCTGCACAACCGCCCTGGTTGGAAACCGTAACCGTATATTGTGTTTCTAAATTTGGCTTTACTGTTATTGAAGGTGTGGCGCTGCTGACAAGCCAAGAAGTTGGTGTCCATTTTACCCTATTTACATCGGCTGAAAAGGTGGGTGTGAGCGTAATAGTTTGTCCAACATTAATTGTTTTATTAGCTCCGGCTGTTACGGTTGGTAGTGGATATACTTTTATGGGAAAATAAGCAGTATCACTAAAACAGTTCTTATCATCTTTGCCAATAACCATGTAATTAGTAGTTACAGATGGTGTAGCTTTCACACTAGGGCCCGTAGCAGTATTTAAACCAGTAGTTGGCGACCATGAGTATGTGGCAGCACCTGACACTGCCAATAAACCAGATTGACCCATACAAAGTGTATCGCTTAAGCCTCCCTGCATTACAAAAGGATGTTTTACCGAAACTCTTACAACATCAGTATTTGTACACCCTTGTTGTGAAGTACCCGTAACCGTATAATCTTTAACAGAATCTGGGGTTGCCACCGGAGATGAACAATTTATGCAACTAAGACCCGCTGAAGGTGACCATGTAAATGACGTTGCACCTGTAGCAGTGATTGTCTGACCCGTGCCTTGGCAAATTACAATATCCGAGCCTGCACTTATTATAGGTTTTGAGAATGCTTCAAAGGAACCACTAATAGTGTCCTTGCAGCCACTGCTGTTTATTGCTGTTAATGAGTAATTGTAATCTCCTCCTACATTATAAATTATTGGAGATAACTGTTTGCCGCTTGCAACCGTATTGTTATTGAAAGACCATTGCCAGTTTATTGCAGAAGTGTCAGCGTTTAATAAATTACCTGCAAAGTTCATTGTAAGTGGCACACAACCATTTGGAGATTGTGTTGTAGAAATTACAGGTGTCTTCACCACCCTAACTGGCACAGTAGCTGTACTAGTGTCAGTACAACCCATTTGTGTTGTGGTTATTAAAGTTGGATAAAATAAGCCTGTTGTAGCGTAAAAGTGCGTTGGCTGAAAATCTGTAGAAACCGCACCATCCCCAAACTTCCATTGATAACCTGTAATGATATCATTGCTTGAGGAAGTGTTAGTAAAAACAACATTTCCACTATTGCACCTTGTTAATGTGTCAGCAGAAAATGCATTAATTACTCCACTGACTTTTATCGTATCAACGCCATTTATAGCAACATTACAACCAGTTGCATCAGTAAGAATCATTTTAGGAACATACATGCCTGGCAAAGTGTAAACATGAGATACCACAGAGTCTGAAGTGGCCATGGTATTACCGTCGTTAAAATCCCATACAAAAGAAAGCCGGGATTGTGTTGTTGCAGTAAATAAAGAATTTAACGGCGTACAGCCTGTAATAGGGCTATAATTAAAGGAACCCTGTGGTCCTTTGACGATCATTTTTTTTGTTTTAACATCGGTACAACCGCCAAATGTTGTGACAGTCAGTTTCGCTGTAAAGTTTCCTGGAAAACTGTAAAAGTGAGGGGGGCTTAAAACACTTGAAGTTCCAGCACCATCGCCAAAATCCCAAACATAAGATTGTACATGCTGAGAAGAATTGGCAAACTGCATAATTAATGGAGGACAACTTGTAAAAGAGTCTGATACAGTAAAATTTGCAACAGGAGTGTTTACAATAATATATTGTGGAATTGTTTTCGTGTCAGTACAGCCATACAAATCAGTTACTGTAAGTTTTACTGTGTAAGTACCATCAGTCATAAACACGTGTACAGGATTGAGTAAGTTACTTGTGCCGCCATCACCAAACGACCAGGCATAGGCAAGAGAATTACCTGTTGATTGACTTTGAAAGATTACGGGTTTGCCAGGGCACGAAAGTGTATCAACACTAATATAATTTGCAACAGGTGTTGAAATAATTAATGCATTGCTTAAACTCGTGCTATCTGTACAACCAAAACTGTCTTTAATTTTAAGAGATACAGAATATACTCCCGAATTAGAATACATATGTTGAAACGGCGCTGAAGTCATGGTATCATTTACTCCATCTCCATAATTCCAATACCAAGCTGTCAGAGGATGTGTTCCGTCAGTTGTAGATAGATCATTAAAAGTTACCGCTGCATTTAAACAACTACCGGGTGTAGCAGGTGCAAAAGCTGCTTTTGGACCTACAACTTTTATGTAATTATTTTTCGTAATTATATCTGTACAACCATTTACATCTGTAATTTTTAGAGTTACACTATACAGACCAATTTGCAGATAAGTATGGGCTACGTTATTACCGGTTGCTAAACTTCCATCTCCAAAATCCCACTCGAAACTTACAATTGCAGGAATTCCCTGTTTGGATGTTGCAGTAAAAATCGTTGAACTGTTTCTACATATTTCGAGTGCTGAAGCAGTAAACAATGCCTGCTCGTCTGCAACTGTTATTTGCGTAGTTGTTGTATAATCACACCCTGTAGATAAATTAATTACAGTTAAAGACACACTATATGTTCCCACAGAGGAATAAGTGTGTGTTGGATTTTGTGATGTTGAAGAAGTTCCATCTCCAAAATTCCAGCTCCAGCTATCTGCGCCAATTGACTTGTCTGTAAATATTCTCTCGTACTTATTTGTACATGTGCTTAATACGTTAAAGATTGCTATTGGAGGTTTTACATGTATGTAATTTGGAATAATAAGCGTATCAAAACAATCATTATTTCCCACAATCAATGTAATTGTAAAAAGACCGGTATCTTGATAACCATACATTGGATTTTGTAAATTTGAGTGAGAGCCATCGCCAAAGTTCCAGTCCCATTTGGTTATTGACCCTATACTTAAATCTGAAAATTGTACCGGTAATTTTGCACAAATATCTCTTGGCGTGGCTGAAAAATTTGCGGTAGGTTTAAGTCCGGCTTTTACTCCTTGTGGCACAAATACAGTATCCTTACAACCATTTGCAGTGGTAACAATTAATTGTATATCGTAATTGCCTGGTGTAAATGCGTATGTTGGATTTTGTAGTGTAGAAGTAACACCATTCCCAAAATTCCACAGATAACCTGCAACAGGGTCAGAACTTGTAACGGAAGAACTGAATGTAACAGCAAGTGGCGCACAACCTTGTTGTGGCAAATTATTTATAACCACAACAGGTAATTGAATTTTGATATAGTCTGTTTCAATTAGCGTATCTGAACAGCCATTAGTATTAGTAGATATAAGGGTTACAGTATAATTTCCAGGATTGGAATAAGTATGGGTTGGATTGTTAAGGTTTGAAGTTGTACCATCGCCAAATAACCATTGCGTTGCAACGCCCCCTGTGGATGTATTGGAAAAATTTACATTTAGCGGAGCGCTGCAGGAAGTTAATGGTGAACCAGTAAAGCTTGCAGATGGCTTGGCAATTACAGTTATGGATTTAGTTTGAGTTGCTTGGCATCCTCCAAAATCACTCACAAGCGTAACATTATAGGTGCCGGGTCTTGTGTACGTTTTTACAGGGCTTGTAATAGTTGAAGAGGAGGTTCCATCTCCAAAATTCCAACTTGCAGTTAGTGGTGTTGGCATTGAGGTATTAGTGATCATAAAAGGATTACCTGCGCAAATATTTGTCGGGAATGTAAAATCAGCATTAACTGAACCGATGATGATAGCATTTGTATGAGTAGCTGTATCTGCACAACCCGTAGAATTTGTAACAATCAAGGAAGCTGTATAACTTCCCGCCGCTGAATATGTATGTTGTGGATTTACAAGGCTTGAGGTACTACCGTCTCCAAAAAGCCATTGGTAATTAATTGTTCCAGTGCCTGTAGACAGGTTTTGAAAATTTATTGTTTGTGGTGCTGAACAACTTGATGGTGCTGAATTTGAAAAAATTGCATGCACCCCATTGTTTATCGAAATGTAATTTGATTTAGTAAAAGATTTTGAACACCCATTGGAATTTGTCACTACCAAAAGAACTGTGTAATTACCCGCTGCAGTGTAAACATGCGATGGGTTTTGTTGTGTTGATGTATTTCCATCGCCAAAATCCCATAACCAACTTGTAATGTTGCCACTGCCCGGTGTACTTACGTCAGTAAAATTTACACGCAATGGAAAACAACCGGTTAAAGGTGCTGCTGAAAAGTTAGTTACTGGCTTTGCGTAAACTATTATATATTGAACCTTAGTCAAGGAATCTGCTGAGCCTGCAGCATTACGAATTACCAATTTTACTGAATAAGTGCCGGGATTTAAATAGATTGTTGAGGGATTACGCAGAAAAGATACTGTATTGTTGCCTAAATTCCATTTCCAAAAATTTGGATTCCCAGTTGACTGATCTGTAAAGTTGACGCTAAAAGGTGCACACCCAGAAAGAGGAGTCGCACTAAAATTTGCTTTCAGTTGTGCTCTTGATAAAAAAGTCATTAATACAAATAAGGTTATTAAACCTAACTGCTTAATGAGCAATTTTCTGCCCATGGGAATATTGTTTTA
>JBBRPX010000125.1:0-10690 GCA_038227505.1 Chitinophagales bacterium | reverse complement strand
TAAACAATGTTTTTTGTGTCATTATAGTACCAACGCTGAATAAGAGATATTTTATCAAAATTGTTTGCACCAATATTAATAAAAATGGGTTTGTTTTTTTCTAAATTTCCAAGGCTATCATATATTGGTACTGCTACAGTTTCTAAATTAAGTTCGTTGTTATGATTGATTTTATCAATTGTTGTGGATTGATTTGTTCCGGCATTAAAGATTGAAAGTTTATTTGAAATAATATAGGGCCAAAGTGTTTCAATTAAGTTGTGACCAAAGGTTTCTTTAAGTCTGTTATTTTTTGCAATAGAATCTACAACAATAATTGTTTTGGTTGTTTTAAGGAAAATGATTTTGTCTTTTTTGTCTTTTTTAAAAAAAGGATTCATGTTTAAGGCAGTGGAAAAATATTCAGACCTGCCTAAAAAAACACCTGACGTTATAACTATATTTTTAAGCGGACTTACCCTGCTGATGTAGGACAATAATTTTCCATTTTCTACATGAAAAATTTGGTAGATATTTAAAATTCCAATCGGTCCTTGATCCGAAATTACTTCAGTACTTGCTGAGATTTCATTACCTAATGAATCGTAAATTAACACAGACTGACTGGGCGCCATATTGGTTAGATCATAGTTTGCACTTTTGTTGTTTAAATTGTTTTCGCTGCTATTTTCCGCTATTTCCTCCCCGAAGATTTTTATTTTTTTATCCTTCATTTTTTTTAGAAGTATTTCCCTTAAATCAGGAAGAATGGTTTGCAAAGTATCATTGCTATATATTGCCCATTCTACGCTAGGTTTCTCAATAAATTTATTAAAATTTGTTTTAACTAGCGGGGAATAATTTTGTGCAAACAAGGATGCACTATGCAAGCACATAACAAAGATTAAAAATCGCATATCGAGTGAGTTTTATAACTACAAATTATGCTCTTTTACCTTTTTTAAAACTATAATGAATGCCAATAAAAAGTTATTGTTTAAATAGATAAAATAGTAGAAACTATTTCTTTTGCCGTTAAGTTTATTTTTTAACTTCTTCCCACAAATGCTGTATTAATCCATCTGCAAGCCCAATTTTGGGTACGTAAATTTCCTGTGCACCAGCCCAGCGCATTGCATTCACATAAATTTGTAAAGCCGGTACAATTACATCTGCACGGTCATCTCTAAATTCATATTTTGCTATACGCTGCTTAATTGACATTGGTTCTAATTCATTGAGGTATTCCTTTAAAAGTTCGAGTGGCAGGGGTCTGCCGTCTTTACGCTTGCTTAAACTGAATACTTTATTAATATTACCGCCGCTTCCTATTGCTACAACGGCTTTTTGATCTTTTGTTACAGCTTTAATGGTATTTTTTAATTCTTCCCAATGTGCAGATGTGACCATGTTTTTTAAAATACGAATGGTGCCGATATTAAACGATTTTTTATAAATTAAAATTCCATTACTAAAAAAAGAAATTTCTGTACTGCCACCACCAACGTCAACGTACATATAGCTATGGTCATTATCCATATTTTCTGCAACATGGTTTTCGTAAATAAGATTTGCTTCCATATCGCCATCAATTACCTCAATTAAAATGCCTGCTTCTTTTTCTACAATTGCTATTATTTCTTTTGCATTGGTAGCATCTCTCATAGCACTTGTAGCGCAAGCTTTCAGTGCTTCTACTTTGTATGCGTTCATTAAATGTTTGAAAGACTTCATGGTTTCTACCAGCATCATTTCCTTTTCTGCCGATATTACTTTACTGCCAAAAACATCAAAGCCCAGCCTAAGCGGAACCCTAACGAGGTTGAGTTTATTAAAAACTGCCTTACCATCTTTTACTTTTTGTACATCATTAATTAGCAATCGAGCTGCATTGCTTCCAATATCTATTGCTGCTAAAATCAAAATAAATTTTTAAGGTTGTAGTAAAGTCTAAAATTGAGGATTATTAAGTTAACAACAACTCTATTGCTGAATAATCTTTCAACAAAAAATAGACATTTTAAGAAATTTAAGAATTTCTATATCAAGACTGAACGTTTGTTAATTGAAATACTAAATTTGAAGAAGAATGAAAGAATTTATTTATTTATAATCTGCGTAGATGAAGTCGGAAACCAGAATAAATTTAATGAATGTTGGGTTGATGATATTTAGCTCTATTGCAGCATTTATAATGCCTTTTGAAGTTTTTCTTTTTGCTTATGCTGTAATGGGGCCTTTACATTACCTCACAGAAATAAGCTGGTTACATGATAGGCAATATTTTACAAAAGGCAAGTTTGACAGTATAGTCCTTTGGTTGATTGGAATTATCATTTTGTTGGAAAGCTTGGCACACAAAAACCATTGGAGCTGGCCGTTTAGTAGTGATTTTAGCAACAAAATAATTTTTGTAGCACTCACCGGATCTTTACTTATGATTTTTTTAAAAAACGGTTATGTAAAAGTTTTTGGATTAATTGCTGTTCTGTTAATATCTAATACGATTTTAAACCTGACCAAAGACACGGCTTTGTTGTTTTAATTGGGGTTCTTGTTCCAACTCTTGTACATGTGTTTGTATTTACAGGCTTTTTTATTTTATTTGGAGCATTAAAAAGCAGGAGTCTAAGTGGATTAATTTCTTTTTTAGTGTTTGTGGTTTGTCCGATTTTACTTTTTCTGTTGTTTAAAGACAGCCCATTTATCGAAGTAACAAAGTATGGCCAAGACTCATATACAGCAGATGGAAATGGATTTTATAATACAAACTTAATCTTACTCAAACGAGTATTTATTGTAAATTTTCCGCAGTTAAGAAATTTAGCGGGTAATCTATTATTTGTTCAGGATGCCAAAGGAATACAGATCCCATCGCTTGACTACACCAACGCTGCCCAAGTAATCTTTCATTCACAAATCGGAATTTTATTGATGCGTTTCATTGCATTTGCTTATACCTACCATTATCTTAACTGGTTTAGTAAAACAGAATTAATCATGTGGCATAAAATTCCAAAGGCAAGATTTATGTTAGTAATTATTTTGTGGGTTACGTCATTAATTCTTTACCGGATTAACTATCCAATTGGTTTAAGGTGGCTTTATTTCTTAAGCTTTTGCCATGTATTACTTGAATTTCCCCTTAACATGGTTTCCATTGCCGGCATATTTAAAGAGAGTATAAGCATTGCAAAGAATGGTTTTACAATACCTCTTAAACAAGGGGATGGGCAAAAAAAATGCCCAAAACTATAACGTAAAAAGGCTCAAAAAATACTTTTACTTAAATTTTATAGCAGCCCTATTTTTATTAGGGGAAAATAATATCCTTACTGACAATTAAATTTTAAAATGCGTTTAATTTTTTAACAAGCCTGTTCTACTTAAATAATTAAAAATTTCAATCTGTGACCTTACTTTTTTTGTATTTCTTGGATTTATATATTGGTTACTTAAATCATTATCCAATTCTCTCGCTTTGATGTTATCGTTCAATTGTACGTTGATAATATCTATTAATTCGTTTTTCAAATCCTTCTCCAAAACCGGACAAGCAACCTCAATTCGATGGTCAATATTTCTTACCATCCAATCTGCAGAAGATATGTAAACTTTCGGATCACCATTGTTTTCAAAGATCATTACCCGGGCATGTTCTAAATATTCGTCTATTATGCTTATAGCCTCAATGGGCTTTTTAAACTTTTTATTTTCAGTAAACATGCAGCATATTCCTCTTATAATGAGCTTTATTTTAACGCCTGCTTTTGCTGCTTGTGTTAGTTTTTCTATCAACAATGCATCGCTTAAAGAATTTAGTTTTAATGTAATACCCGCTTGTTTTTTATGGGTTGCGTTTTTTATTTCTTTGTTTATAAGCAGATTAATTTGGCGTCGCATATTGACCGGGCTTACCAGTAGTAATTTACAGGCTTTGAGTAAGCCAATTCTTAATGTAGGATTTTCTAAGTAGGTAAAAATGCGATTTACATCTGCCATCAAATTCCTATCAGATGTTAGCAGGCAATGATCTCCGTATAACCTGGCAGTTTTTTCATTTAAGTTGCCTGTACTTATAAATCCATAATGTGTAGTTACGTTTTTTACCCTTTTTTTTATTAAGCAGAGTTTAGCATGCACTTTAAAATCTGGTACACCCAATAATACTTTCACACCTGCTTCTTCCAGTTCTTCCTTCCATTCAAGATTTGCTTCTTCATCAAAACGTGCCCTTAACTCCAGCATTACAGTTACCTGTTTTCCATTTCTTACAGCGTTGGTAAGTGCGTTAATAACTTTAGATTTTGATGCAAGCCTGTAGCAGGTTATTTTGATACTTACAACTTCTGGGTCAATTGCAGCCTCTCTTAAAAAATCTATGATACTGTCGTAAGAATGATATGGGAAATGAAGCATTACATCTTTTTCCATTACCACAGCCGTTACACTGTTGCTGTTTTTTAAAAGTGGATGTGTAAAAGGTTTTTTTCTAAGTCCCTTCTGTTTAAAAACACTTTCCGGAAAATTTATAAAATCTTTATAGTTGTGAATGCTGCCGCCGGGAATCATATTCTCATTGTGTGTAAGCCCCAGCCTTTTTACGAGATAGGTGAGAAGTGCAGGCTCAATTTCTTTATCGTAAACAAAGCGAACGGGTTTCCCTTTTTTTCTATTTTTTAAACCCTTCTCTATTTTTTGAATCAGTGATCCAGATACATCATTGTCAATATCTATTTCCGCATCTCTGGTTACTTTAATGATGTGTGACGAAAATTTATCATATCCAAAAAAAGAAAAAATATTTGGTAAGCAAAAACGGATTACATCTTCCAATAAAATAACATATTGTTCTTCATTTTTAGAAGGTAAAATTAAAAAGCGGGAGAGATGCCTAGTTGGAACTGATACTAATGCGAAGCGCTGTGGAATTGATCTGTCTTGCTTTGAAAGCCTGCAGGCTAGGTAAATTGATTTGTCGTTTAATACCGGAAATAGTTGTAAACTTTCAATCATTAATGGAATAATATAACTCCTAACTTCTTCATTAAAATAATCAAGTATAAATTTTTGGTGTGTGGCAGAAAGTTTTTTTTCGTTAACGATATTTATTTTTTCTTTCTTTAATTCTCTTAATATTTCTTTCCATATTCTCTCAAACTCCCTTTGTTGGGTAATTACTTTTTCCTGAATTTCATCCAATATATTTTGTGGATCTACTTCCAAATGCATTTTTGCTTTGTTACCCAGCTCTATCATTTTTTTTAGACCTGCAACCCGTACTCTAAAAAACTCATCAAGGTTATTTGAAAAAATTCCTAGAAATTTAATACGCTCTTTTAATGGAACAGTATCGTCGGCAGCTTCTTGCAATACCCGACTATTAAATGAAAGCCAGCTTATATCTCTTACAATTGTTTTTTTATGAGACATTAAATATTTTTATAACTAATGAAAATATAGTTTTGGAAAAAAGTTTTTAAAATTTTAATATTTATTTACTAGCTGCGTTTCATTTTTTCAATGATGTTGGTAGTTGAAATTCCGTCAATAATTTTTGCAATTATTACTTTTCCACCAGCTGAAATTACTTCTTTTGCTCCTGCAATTTGTTCTAACGAATAGTCACCTCCTTTTACCAAAACATCAGGTATTAACTCTTTAATTAATTCAAGCGGAGTATCTTCTTCAAAGATAATAACTGCATCGGTTTGCAATAGTGACGCTAATACCAGGGCACGTGCGTTTTCGTCATTAACAGGCCGGGTAGGACCTTTGAGTTTCGTTACAGATATATCTGCATTTACAGCAACAATTAAAATGTCTCCGTGTGATGCTGATTCCGTTAAAGATGCAAGATGCCCTTTGTGAATAATATCGAAAACTCCATTTGTGAAAACTATTGTTTTTCCAAGCATTTTCCAGGCGAAAACCTGTTTTATTAAAGCTTCTTTAGTGTAAATTTTATTGGGGATTTGTCTGGATGCTTGCATGCTTTTTCTTGTTAATATAGGGTAAAACTATTAGTGAAATTAAACCTGCGACAATGATGATACCGGTGCTTACGCCCCAAATAAGCCACCCAAATGCATTGCCCTCGGAATCTTGAATTAAATAAAGCAAAAGTGTTTCTTTCACAAATATCGGAAAAGAACCTATTCCACCTGGCGTTACTATCATTGCCAATGTTGATAATGAAAGTACAGAGCATGCTGCTTTTAAGTCAAGGTGGGAAGTAGCTTCCATAGCTTTAAAGCCAATGTAAATCTGTAGTAGATACATTGTCCAGATAAATATGGTATGCAAAATAAAAGCCCTTTTACTTTTTAAATTCTTTATTGCTATAAAACCTTTTCCAATACCAGAGGCAAAACCTTTCACTTTTAGTAAGGTTTTATTATTTGGATAAGAAGAAAAAACTTTTTTTATGATTATAATAAAGAGGAGTGCTGCAAGACATATCATTAATAATTTCAACCACAAAGGAATAATGCCTGGTGCAGCAAATGCGTTTAATTTTTCCTTCACAAAGCCGCCCACAATATCTATTTGAATAATTACTGTAAAACAGATAAAAAAGATATAGGTAACGAGGTCAAATGTTCTTTCAATTAATATAGTTCCAATTAAATTATCTGCCTTAAGGTTTTCGTATTTTGCTAAAAGTGTACATTTAATTACTTCTCCTAGTCTTGGTATGGCTGAGTTTGCAAGGTAACCAACCATCGTAGCGCCAAAAACGTTTTTTAAAGACGGGTTGTAACCAAGTGGTTCCATCAATAATTTCCACCTCATAGATCTGCTTAAGTGGCTTAACAAACTTATTATTACTACCGGTATGATAAGGTAATAATTAGCCTTCGCAAATGCGTTTTTAAATTGTAATTCCTGCTCCGGCGTCATCGCATGTAGTTGCCACCAAACCAATAAAATTCCCGCTCCCAAAAAAATTATATACTGCAATAAAGAAAGTATTTTCTTGCCCATGCCTTCATTATTGTTTGTGTTATAAAATGATATTGTCAATAAGCCGAACTTCATTTAAATAGGCTGCCACAAGTGCTACCAACTCTATTTTGCCATCCCATTCGCTGACAATTTCCAGTGTTTCTGCATCTGCAATTTCCGTGTAATCTACTTTATAACCATTCTTTGTGAGATAATTTTTTGCAATTGTTTTTATTTCTTCGAGGTTTCCAGGCTTTATGTTGTTCTTCATTAACCTAAGGGATTCTATTATCTTTGAAGCATCCATTCTCTCTTTCTTGGTTAGTCTTAAATTTCTGCTGCTCATAGCCAATCCGTCGGTTTCTCTTTCGGTTTCACACAATACAAGCTTTACTGCGTACTTTTTGTCTACAATCATTTTGTGAACAACCATACACTGTTGGTAATCTTTTTTGCCGAGGTATAAGGTTGTTGGGTTTATAGCTTTTAATAATTTATCAACTATAACACAAACGCCTTGAAAATGTCCCAGCCTATATTTGCCTTCTAAAATATTTTCAAGCTTTCCTAAATCATATCTTTCATTTATCTCTTCATTCAAATACATTTCACTTGTCGATGGCAAAAACAACATATCACAACCTGCCATCTCAAGTTTATTAATATCACTTTCAATGGTTATAGGATATTTCTTTAAATCACTCTCATTATTGAATTGTGTGGGGTTTACATAAATGCTACAAATAGTAAGATTGTTCTCAGATTTTGATTTTTTTATGAGCGAAATATGGCCGTCATGGAGTGCGCCCATGGTTGGAACAAATCCAATTGTTTTGCCTTGAAATTTTAGATTATATATAAAATCTTTTATTTTTTGGACCTGCTTAATAATAATCATAATTGCCACTTTAGGTTGTAATTCAGTGTAAACGGCTGCTATATCAATAAATTATGCTACTTTTGCAGCCGGTTCAAAATTTCTTTTTGCACTTAATCTGCACATCAATGTCTACAAAGAAAAGGATTTTATTTATTGCTAACGAAATGTCACCATATATCGATGGTACTTCGTTTGCAGAAATTGTGAACAAGCTTGCTGTTTTATCTAACGATAATAATATGGAAGTGAGGTGCATCATGCCAAAATTTGGTACTATTAACGAGCGCAGGCATCGTTTACATGAAGTTGTCAGACTTTCAGGGATTAACGTTTCTATTGATAATGACGACTATCCACTTATAATAAAAGTTGCATCACTGCCAAATGCACGCCTGCAGGTTTATTTCTTAGATAACGAGGATTTTTTCAAACGTAAATGGGTTTTTTCAGACGATGCCGGTAAGTTTTTTGATGATAATGGTTTACGCTCTGTATTATTTTGTAAAGGAGCTTTAGAAACTGTGAAAAAATTTGGATGGCCTCCTGATATTATTCACTGCAGCGGCTGGATGACGGGATTAATTCCAATGTTCATCCGTTCGGCTTATAAAAAAGAACCGGTTTTTAGCCATTGTAAAGTTGTTTACACAATTGGTGATACGACTTTCAAGGATAAACTTAGTGCTGACTTTTTAAAGCTTGCTACCATAAATGACAATGTTACAAAAAAAGAGTTAGAGCCATTTAAAGATCTAAACAACATTGCAATGTTTAGAGGTGGTGCAACTTATGCAGATGCGGTAACTTTTGGTACAGCAAAACCTGATAAAAAATTGGTGGAAGAATTTGCAAAAGTGCGTGGTAAAAAAATTCTAAAATACAATGCTGAAAGTGATTTAACAGACTATTTACAATTATATGCCGACCTTACGAAATAATTTTTAACTAGCGTTTTACTAAAATTTATTGCTTTGCAAAGAAGACTTTTATTTGCTGCCTCGTCAGCAGCTTTATTACTAATAATCATAGGTATTGGGTGTACTAAACTAGATACAACAACACAGGGTGCTGATTTAGTTACTGTAGATAACGTAAGCACTTTTGCTGATACGCTTAATGTAAATGCAACACAGGGTATTTTTAACGACAGTACAATTTTACAAAAAGGAGATAATTATGCGATAGGCTTAATTACAACTGATCCTTTATTTGGTAAAACTGATGCGAGAATTTATGTACAGTTTAAACCAACTTTTTACCCTTTCTACTTTGGGAGTGCGGGTGATACCACCAAATTTGATCCTAATAATAAAGCAGGTTTTGATTCAGCATTTGTTTGTTTATCATACAAGGGTGCGTGGGGTGACACTTCATCAATAGGTAATATTCCACAAACATTCCAAGTAAGGACAATCAACGACGATAATTTTAGAATAAAACCTGATACAATCAGACAATTAGGGTCAACTCCTCCGGCTGTTGACAATGATGTATTAGGCGAAACGGTTGTAACTCCTCAAAGTATTGCAAAAAAAGTAATACTTGCAAGAGGAAGAGATTCTGTTACTAATCAAGTCAGGATCAAATTAACAGGTGCCGGTGCGGCATTTGCTGCTGCTTTATTTAACAGCCAGGATACGATTGCATCGAGCCCAAATAATGGTTTTTTAAATGACTCTATTTTTAGAAAAAAGTACAATGGGTTTGAAATTAAGGTGACAAGCGCCATGGGAAATACGCTCTATTATGTAAATCTTGCCGAAGCAAAGTCAAGGTTTGAATTTCATTTTCACAAAACAAAGGGCGGCGTTAGAGATACTGTTGTACAAAGTTTTCAAATGTATACAACCCGGACAGTAAGTATTGCCCCATCTTCTAGTTTTAATTTTATTAAAAGAGATTATTCTTCAGTTAACCTGCCTGCACCAAACTCAGCAACTAGCAACGTTTTTTTACAAACTTCACCGGGTACTTTTGCTAATCTCACTATCCCGGGGCTTACAGGTTATACAAACAGGATTGTGCACAGAGCGTTTTTAATAATAGAGCAAACGCCCGATAATGCTACAACAGATAATGTTTACACACCACCTCCATACTTATATTTAGATCTAAAAGATACAGCGGCTATTTCTCCACAACGTTATAAACCTGTTTATTTTGATCTAGCCTCGACGGTTCCTTATAACCCCGATGTAACTACTGTTAATGGAGTGTATCATCCGTTTCCTTTTGCTAACGTTGATGTTGCAACTTTTGGCGGTGGCGCATTGAAAAGATTTGAGCCTGCCGGAAATATTTTTTACCGGTATGAAATAAATTTGACAAGGTATGTTCAACATATTGTAACCAACGGATATAAAAATTACGATTTGCGCCTCTACTCGCCCTTCAATTATTATTATCCTCAATACTTAGGTACACAATATATTATACCATTTTACAATCCGATAGCTTTAGGTAGAGTAAGGGTTGGCACAGGTTTGAGTACGAATCACAAGATGAAGCTGGTCGTTATTTATTCCAAAGTTTAATTCACATCTTTAATAAAGCCTTTTATTTTTATAAAAGGCTTTATTCTTTTAAAATGTTCAGCCCTTATCTTTGCAATCTTAAAAAAATAAAAATGCCGTATTTGTTTACCTCTGAATCCGTAAGTGAAGGTCACCCGGATAAAATTGCTGACCAGATCAGTGATGCCTTAATAGATAATTTTTTAGCGTTTGATCCTGCGAGCAAAGTAGCTTGTGAAACATTGGTAACTACCGGCCAGGTTGTACTTGCTGGAGAAGTTAAAAGCAAAGCATATCTTGATGTTCAGGAAATAGCAAGAGGCGTTATTCGCAAAATTGGATATACCAAAAGTGAATATATGTTTGAAGC
>JBBRPX010000124.1:0-10704 GCA_038227505.1 Chitinophagales bacterium | reverse complement strand
TTTAATACCTACATCAGCAGGTCGCCATAAATCACTACCCAAAATATTGGAATAAAAAAAAGCGATTAAGTAAAAATTGTATTTTACCTAATCGCTTTAAAAAAACTTTTATAAAAACAACTACTTTTTCAGTGCCCTCCGGTAGTGGTGGG
The DNA here is from genome assembly GCA_038227505.1 of Chitinophagales bacterium. Classification (GTDB taxonomy): domain Bacteria; phylum Bacteroidota; class Bacteroidia; order Chitinophagales; family Chitinophagaceae; genus Ferruginibacter. The sequence continues at coordinate 10,552 of JBBRPX010000124.1, read as the reverse complement.
GCTTTTTTTTTATTTACATTTGCGCACACAAAAATAAGATATGAAAAATACTCCTTTTACTGATAAGCACATTGCACTCGGTGCAAAGATGGCTGACTTTGCAGGTTTTAATATGCCTATTTCTTATACCGGTATAAACGATGAACACGCTACGGTACGCAATGCAGCGGGCGTTTTTGATGTGAGCCACATGGGAGAGTTTATGGTGAAAGGACCAAATGCACTGGAATTAATACAAAGGATTACAACCAATGATGCAGCTAAACTAACTGCAGGTAAAGCACAGTACAGTTGTATGCCAAATGAAGAAGGTGGAATTGTAGATGATTTATTGGTGTACTGCGTGAAAGAAAACGAAGTGTACATGCTCGTTGTTAATGCGGGTAATATTGATAAAGATTGGGAGTGGATTAATAAGTACAACACTAATGAAGCGCAGCTGCAGAATATTTCTTACGATACCTGCCTGCTTGCAATTCAAGGACCATTGGCAACAAAAATATTACAGCCACTTACTGAGATTGATATTTTGAACCTTCCATATTACACTTTTGCAAAAGGCAAATTTGCAGGGGTTGAAAATGTTTTGATCAGTGCAACCGGCTATACAGGCAGCGGTGGTGTTGAAATTTATTTTGAAGACAAAGATGGCGCTGCCGATAAAATATGGCATGCTATTTTTGAAGCAGGTAAGGTTGCCGGAATTAAACCAATTGGCTTAGGCGCAAGAGATACATTAAGATTGGAAAAAGGATTTTGTTTATACGGGATGGATATTAACGACACCACATCTCCCATGGAAGCAGGTTTGGGATGGATAACAAAATTCACGAAAGACTTTACATCGAAAGCAATATTTGAAAAGCAAAAAGCGCAAGGTGTAGCTCAAAAACTGGTGGGTTTTGAGATGATTGAAAAAGGAATTGCCCGCCACGATTACGAAATAAAAGATTTTGAGGGTGGAGCAATTGGTAAAGTAACATCGGGTACACAGGCACCATCGCTTGGTAAAGCAATAGGAATGGGCTATGTAGATACAAAATTCTCTACTATCGGGTCCGAAATATTTGTAAAGGTGAGAAGTACTTTATTGAGAGCAGTGGTGGTAAAAGTGCCGTTTGTGTAATGGCAGAAATTAAAAAGTTTTTAATATTTTAATAATAAGGTAATAAGGTTGGGGGATTTTTAGTTATTGAGTTTCTACTAAGGTTTAAAACAAAAACATACTATTAATTTAAAATGTTTTAAACCTTATTAGTGACGAGAGTAATTGGTCATCCAACCTTATTACCTTATTAAAAAATAAAGATAGATGATAGTTTAATTGGTAAGAACCACTTTATTATTATTGATTAGCAGGTTTACACTTCGATAGAATATTTGCAATTTCATAAATTACTTTATTTAAAAATGAAAGTAGAATACACTAATTTATACACTCATTTCATTTTTACAACATTGCATCGTCTTCCTTTAATTTCAGAAGAATTTAGGGAGCGAATTGAAAAATATGCGACCGGGATAATAAACAATAATCATTGTAGGCTGTATGCTATTTATGCAAATCCTGAACATATTCATTTTCTTGTTTCCCGTTCACCAAAAATGTCCGAAGAAAAATTAGCTTCCATTATTGCTGAAAGCACTTTTGCATTTATTAATGAAAGCAAATTATGCAATCAAAATTTTGTTTGGCAAGATTCCTGCTCAGCTTTTTCTGTATCTAAATCTGATGTAGATAAAGTCTGCAAATACATATTAAATCAGAAAGAACACCACAAAAAAATTAGTTTCACAGAAGAATTTGAAACATTTTTAAAATTTTATCAAAAAACAATAGATCCGTTTAAATAGGAATTACAATTCTATTTCTCTTTAATAATACTCGAAATAATATACTAAATGAAACCATCTCTCTATACGTGTTTATCACCGGCATTGCTCCATTTATACGATGTAAGTAACAGTATTGTTGTAATCATAGATGTGCTTCGTGCTACATCTACCATTGCAACTGCTTTACACAATGGTGCTGCAGCAATTATACCGATAGATAATGTGGCAGAATGTATAAGAATAGGTACAGAATTAAATGCCATTACCGCTGGGGAAAGAGATGGACAGGTAGCAGAAGGTTTACAGTATGGCAACTCACCTTTTGAATATCCAGCAGAATTTATTGCCGGTAAAACGTTGGTGTTAACTACCACTAACGGAACAAAATTATTGCACATGGCGCTGGCCAACGGCGCAACGGATATTATTACAGGTTCGTTCTCTAATATAAGTGCGGTATGTACTCATCTATTGGCAGAAAATAAAAATGTAATCCTCGCCTGCGCAGCATGGAAAGATAAAGTGAATATAGAAGACACCTTGTTTGCGGGAGCAGTGGTAAACAGACTTAAAGAACACTTTACGCTACAGTGCGATTCATCTCAAATGGCTGAAAGCCTTTACATAACTGCCCAGCCAGATTTGTATGCGTTTATGAAAGAACGCAATGCCACACACTATCATCGACTCACTAAATATCACCTAGAAAAAGATATTCGTTATTGCCTAACCAACGATAGCGCCCCTTCTTTGCCTATATATGTAAAAGGAAAATTGGTAAATGGAATTGTATAAAAAATTGGTTAATTTTAGTATATGAACGTAGCACATAAATACCTGCCTAGCTATACGTACGAAGACTATTGTCAATGGGAAGGGAATTGGGAATTGATTGAGGGCATTCCTTATGCAATGTCACCAATGCCAGTACCTATTCACCAAACAGTAAATGGAAATTTATTCGTGAATTTCAAAAGTGCCTTAAAAAAAGCATGTAGAGATTGTAAAGTTTATCTACCTATTGATTGGAAAATAAATGATACTACTATTCTACAACCGGATTTATTGATTGTCTGTAACAAAATAGAAAAAAAGTTTTTAGATTTTACACCCAAGCTTGTTATTGAAATTCTATCACCATCAACTGCTGTAAAAGACAGAAACATTAAAAAAGAAATCTATCTTTCCCAACAAGTAAAATACTTTTTAATAATTGATCCTCAATTAAAAAAAGTGGAAATCTATGAGCTTTTAAATCACGCATATTCTCCGGTTTCTATTTCGCCCAATAATTTTATTTTTACCTTAGAAGATGGTTGCAAAGCCGATGTAGATTTTGAAGATATTTGGGATTAGAATAATCCTACAATACATTAGTGAACATTCTCTTTTGCAACAAAGCATCATGCCCATAAATATCATCTCTAAAATTTAGGAGTCCATTTTCATCTACCCATGCTGTATAATAAGTAATAATTACCGGCACTGATTTTTTTAAACCCACAAACTTTTCTACACCACTGTTCATTGCTTCCGATATTTTATCAGATGTCCATTCGGGCTGTGAGCGCAACAAATATTCTGCAAGTTTTGTAGGCTCGCTTAACCTAATACAGCCATGGCTGTACGCTCTTTTATCTTTACTAAAAAGGCTTTTTGCAGACGTGTCGTGAAAATAAATATTGAAACTATTGGGAAATAGAAACTTAACCTTTCCCAAAGAATTTTCTTCTCCAGGTAATTGTCTAACTACAGGTATACCGCCGCTTGTTCCTGTTACTTCCATGTGATGTAATGCTAAGTAATTGGGGTTTTTTGCCATGGCAGGCATTATTTCTTCTCGGATAATATCTGGCGTTACATTCCAATACGGGCTAAATACGATCTGGCTAAGATCACCTTTAAACATCATGGTATTATGTCCTTCTTTACCTACAACAACATTCATACTAAATGCTTTTTGCTTTCCTTCAAAAACCTGCAACTTAAATTCTGGAATATTTACCAGCAATAAGTTTCCTGCAGGTTCAGGCATCCAACGCATCCTGTCCATGTTTATCAATATCTGTTCAATTCTTTTTACTGCGGGCACATTCATTTCTTTAACCAATGCTTCCGTAATTAAACCATCAGCAGTGAGCCCTAAACTTGTTTGAAAGTTTATAATGGCTGTTTGCAATTGAGTATCGTAGACGTCTGTAGTATCTGCAGGCATTTCTCCTGTAGCAAATAAACGTTTTTTTATTTGTAAAATAGTTGGTGAAGACATGCCGCTTTTAAACGAAACTTTACCTGAGTTTATAGGCTGCCATGCACCATTTTTTTGAGCAACATTATATATTTGAAGTTTTTCTTTTAAAGCTTTATAAGCAGCATTACTGTCTTCATAATATTTATTATCCTTGTGTTTTTTTGTAAGCAATGAATCAGCAAACAACAATGCATCTCTTTTTACCAGAGGAATAAAACGTTCCAGCTCTTTTCGTTTTACAACCCCATCCCGGTAATTAGATAATATGTAACGGATAAAATGGGCAGTTAATAAAAACTCTGCATTCAATATATTTTTATCTGTTGTACTAACTTTTAAAGAATCAATTGTTTCAAGTTTATCGATCAAACCTGTTAGTACTTTATAATTTGCCCCAGTATCTTTTTTTATGGTTGTATAATAACTTTGAAGATTCCAGAAACCCCTTGCCTGTTCTGTTAAACCATCGCTGGCAAACCAAGCATACTGGTAGTTTCGGGCATTGTAAAAACTGCGCATGCGCCTTATTATGCTGTCATTTTGTTTTGTATCAATAACAAATTTCTCCATGGCTAAACTATCAAGAAAAATATCATTGTAGGCATTATCAGGGGTAATACTTAAGTCCCTTTTTGTAATTTTTTTTTCAAGTTCGGTCTTTGTGATTTTTACATCTTTTTTATCATCAGTTTGGTTTTTGCAGGCAAATAAACAAACAGCAATAATAGTTGATAGGAGAATTTTTTTCATATGGTGTCATAAGAACACAAATTGTATGCCTTAATACCAATTTATTTTAAAGGAAGAATAAAACAAACAAATAATTCTTAATAGATACTTAACCATTTTTACTTTGTAAGCTAGCTTTACTGCCGTACCTTGCACAATGCGCTCGGTAAACTACTGCTTTATACGTTACTAAGCCAACGCTTTCTATTCATCATACATAAATTTTTGTTTCTTTTGGCATTACCACATTTAATTAAGCATATTTACAACAACGGTACAGACGAAGTTATTCGCAGAGGCAAAAAAATTCAGTCACTAGGTTTCGTAGAGCTGGTGGAGCATGACGAACTGATGAGCAACATTGTCTTTAGGGTAAAAGATGATGTGTACAGCACTTTTTATAAAGTGTACATTGAAAAATACAGCGATGCAAAAGCAATGAACTTACGTTGCAGTTGCCCTTATAACATCGGTGATATTTGTCGCCACGAAGCCGCCGGACTATTGCGTTTGCAGGATATGGTAGATAAAAATCTACTACATAGCAGCGCCATACAGTATAACCAGATGCATTCTGTTGCGAAGATGAAAAACATCGATCTTAAAATGATAAAGATGCTTTCGTCTCCATCTATTTTTCATGAGGCAGAAGAATTAATGCAGGGGCACAAAGCGATTATTTTAAAAGCTGCTGATGAAAGAGTGGAGGCAGAATTACTAATAAATGGTGAAAAATTTCCACTTGTAATTCAAAAAAATGACGAACGCAATTTTGATACCTCCTGCATGTGTAGTGAGGCAATGCATCCATTATGCGAACACAAGGTTTTATTGTTTGTGCAGCTTTTGCAGACTTATGGCTCAGAATATTTTGACAGTATACGCAATCGAGATAAGGAAAAAAACAAGTTATTGCAGATTTACGGTTACAGCCTTGATGATGACCTTGCAGGCAAATTTGAATTTACATATAAAGACAGCAAACCGTTTTTAAAAGTATTAGACACTTCTATAAAGCGTGTAATTGCTGCATCACCTTCGCCCATCCCCACATACCGCACTGCTCCTGCTTTTGTGCCAATAACAAATGTGCCGCAGCAAGAAAAAGAAGTTGCTACATTAAAAAGGATGAGGTTAGGACTTGTTTTTAATTTTAATTCAAAAAATTATCCCGGCTTTACGGTAGATGCAATACAAGGAGAGCCCGATGAAGACAACAAAAAATATTTGGGTAAAACTGAAGCCATTGATCTTACAAAATTTGTTGATACATCAGATTTTTCTGAAGATGATAAATCACTTTTTCAGCAGGTAAGAAAATTACAGGAAAACGAAATAAATAAATATCTCAACCGCAACTCTCCTTTTAGCGGCATCTGGGAAAATATTATTCATACAGATGGTGATGATTTGCCCGAAGAAACTAAGCAGCTAATCACAGAATACCTTCACCCAAAATTGCGAAAGATTTTTGATGAGCAATGCAACAATCCCTTTGTATTTATATTACCCTCTTCTAAAAAATTAAAAACTGCCAATTTACAGGAGATGGAGTTGAGCGATGAATTTTTATCGCCCGTATTTAAAGTTGCAGCTAAAAAAAGCCAGTTCGAAATTTCGTGCATGGTAAAAATTGGTGGCGAGCCTGTAGCATTTACTGAAAACAAATCAGGTAATAGTCTTGTGTTTTTGTATGAAGATGTAATGTATACCTGGCAGAAAACGGAAGATGTAATGCAGGCGGAGAAATTTATAAGAGAGGGAAATATTGCATTAAGCAAAAGCAACTGGGCAGATAAAATGGAAAATATTATTCTGCCTTTAACCAAAGAATACGAAGTTGAATTTGATAAATCGTTGGTGAAAGAGGTTAAAGTTTCTGTGCCTGATATAAAATTAATGTTGCAGGAACGCGGTGAGTATTTACTTTTTCAACCGGTGTTTTCTTATAAAGGTTTTGAAACAAAGGCAGGCGATAAAGAAATTTTAATAATACCTGACGGCGATAAAATTTTACAGATTTATCGCAATAAAGATGCTGAAGATATTTTTATGGCTAAGCTGGAAAGCCTTCACTCGGGCTTTATTGCAAAGCAGGAAACTGGCAGCCTTGTGTTGCGTGGTGCTGATGTGCTGCGCAATAATTGGTTTTTTCTTTTTGTAGATGCCATGAAGGAAATGAAAATACCAGTGTTCGGTTTTGAAGCACTAAAAAACTTTAGGTTTAATACCGCACGCCCTACTACAAATATTCATGTAAGTAGCGGGCAAGATTGGTTTGATGCAAAAGTAGAGATTGAATTTGGTGAGCAAAGAGTTGGCATTGCAGATATTAAACAGGCTTTGGCGGAAAAGCGATCTTTTGTGCAGTTAAGCGATGGTACGTTAGGTATATTACCTGACGAGTGGCTTAAAAAATATTCACTGTTGTTTAAAGTGGGCGATGGCAGAAGCGATAAACTTCGTTTGAGTAAATATCACATGAGCGTTATTGATGACTTGTATGAAAACCGCAACGAAGAAGAAATGAGTTTTGCGCTGGATGAAAAATATGAGCGTCTCAGAGAATATAAAAATATCCCCGAAATTGATGCTCCGGCACAATTAGAGCCAATTTTACGCCCATACCAATTAGCCGGTTATCGCTGGTTAAGTTATTTAAATGATGTAGGCTGGGGTGGAATTTTGGCAGATGATATGGGACTTGGTAAAACCGTGCAGGCGTTAACCATGTTAGATCATTATAAACATGCCAACGAATCTTTAATTGCAATTGTTGTGTGCCCAACAACGCTTATTTATAACTGGCAAAATGAAATTAAAAAGTTTACACCATCGCTGATAGCACATGTGCACCATGGCAGTACCCGCAGTAGAAATATAGAAGAACTTAAAGCAGCCAATATTATCATCACAACGTATGGTACGCTGCGAAGCGATATACAATTATTTTTAAAAATACATTTTGATTATGTGGTGCTGGATGAAAGCCAGGCAATTAAAAATCCATCATCGAAAGTTACAAAAGCGGCATCGTTGTTAAATGCTACTAATCGTGTTTGTATGAGCGGTACGCCTTTACAAAACAATACATTTGATATTTATGCGCAAATGAATTTCTTAAACCCGGGGCTGCTTGGCACTATGGAATTTTTTAGAAATGAATTTGCAAACCCAATTGATAAATTTGGCGAGCAGGAGCAAAAAGAACATTTGCGCAAACTGTTGTATCCATTTATTCTACGTCGTACAAAAGAACAGGTAGCAAAAGATCTTCCCGAAAAAACAGAGCAGATACTTTTTTGCGAAATGGAAAAAGAACAGCGCAAAATATACGACGCTTACCGCAACAGTTATCGGGATAAAATTTTAGGAACTATTGATGAACAGGGAATCGGAAAATCGCAGCTTACTATTTTGCAGGGCTTAATGAAACTGCGTCAGATTTGTGATAGCCCGGCCATATTAAATGAAGAAGATAAATTCCCTAACCACTCTATAAAACTGGATGAACTTACAAGGGAAATAGTTGAAAACATTGGCGACCACAAAGCACTTATATTCTCTCAGTTTTTGGGAATGCTTGCGCTGATTAAACAAAAATTAATTGAAAATAATATTCCTTTTGAATATTTTGATGGCAGCACTTCTGCAATAGACAGGGAAAAAGCTATTCAGAATTTTCAAAACAACGATGAGTGCCGTGTGTTTTTAATTTCGCTGAAAGCCGGTGGGGTAGGGCTTAACTTAACTGCGGCTGATTATGTATATATAGTTGATCCATGGTGGAACCCGGCTGTAGAGCAACAGGCCATTGACAGAACACACAGGATTGGGCAGACAAAAAATATTTTCGCCTACCGCATGATTTGTATTGATACCATTGAAGATAAAATATTGCAGTTGCAGGAACGCAAAAAGATACTTGCAAAAGAATTGATTGCTGATGATGCAAATTTTGTGAAGGCACTCAGCAAATCAGATGTGGAATATTTGTTTTCTTAATTACCGGTTTTGTGTACGATGTATAGTTGACTATACAATATTTTTAGTGGGATTTATCACCCTTCGTAAAAAATATTTTTTACCTTATCTTTACCCGAACCGCAAATTATACGTAGGCTTATGTTTAATATAATACTTTTTGGTCCTCCAGGCAGTGGAAAAGGTACGCAAAGTGAAAAAATAATTGAGAAATACCATCTCGTTCATTTAGGCACCGGAGATTTGCTGCGATCTCAAATTGCAAAACAAACAGCTTTAGGTCTAGAGGCAAAGAAGTTAATGTCTAAAGGGCAACTTGTGCCGGACGAAGTAGTTGTAGGCATGATACAATCTTGTATGGACCAAAATGCGGATGCGGAAGGCTTTTTATTTGATGGTTTTCCCAGAACTGAATCTCAGGCACAATCTCTGGATGCATTAATGGAGCAGAAAAAAGAAACAATAAATTTATTTATTGGTTTAGATGTAAGCGAAAAAGAAATCACAGACAGACTTATGAAGCGTGGTGCTACAAGCAATAGGCCTGATGATAGTGACCCCGAAATAATTGCAAAAAGAATAAACGTATATAAAACAGAAACTGAATCTGTGGCAGAACATTACATAAAATTTGATAAGGTTGTAATGATACCTGGCGAAGGAAGTATAGATGAAATTTTTAAAAGAATTTGTAAAGAAATAGACAGCAGGCTTTAAGCCTGCTTTTTTATTTATATTAAAATAATCGTAACTATTCAGTCTCCCCAAACATAGGCTTATAAGCCGGATATTCTCTTTTTGTATTTTATTTTTTTGCTGTATCGTCTGCATAAAGCATCATTTTAAAAAATCTGTTTTTTATGCACTTTATAAAAGTCATTTGTGCATTAAAAGTGGGGTAAATATTAGGCTACAGCATTTTTACAACTCATTTTTGCAGTTCAAACTTTTCCTTTTGGATATTCAAATACTCTTACAAACATTACTGCAAAAAATAGAACAATTAGAAGCAAGGATAAAAACCCTTGAAGCAGAAAATGCCTTTTTAAGAAACAGAAAGAATAGCAACAATAGTCATATACCACCCTCACAAGATCAAAACCGACCTAAGAAAAACCAAAGTTTAAGAGAACCGGGTAATAAAAAAGTAGGTGGGCAACCCGGCCATGAAGGTACAACCCTGGAGTGCCGCAGCCGGGTAGATGAAGTAATTAAACACAGTCCCGATGCCTGCCAAAGTTGCGGCATAAAGCTTAACAACGACCTTGAACAGTTAATAAGCAAAAGGCAGTTAATAGATATACCTACCATCGTTTTAAAATGTATAGAACACCGGGTATATAAAAAGCAGTGCAGTTGTGGGCATACAACACAGGGAAGCTTTCCACAACACGTAGCAAACCCTGTGCAGTATGGACCAAATGTAGAATCATTGGTAGGTTATTTACATGCAAGACAATACCTACCTTATGAAAGGACAAAAGAATTCTTAAATGATGTAATGGGCTTGTCGATAAGTACAGGAGGTATTAATAATATACTGCAACGCATTGCCCAAAAAGCATTGCCTGTTTATGATATTATAAAAGAAAAAATAAAACAGGCTACCTGCATAGGCGCAGATGAAACAGGGGTAAACATTAATGGTAAAAACCATTGGGCCTGGACATGGCAAAACGACAAACTCACCTACATTGTGTGTGCAGCAAGCAGAGGTTTTAAAACAGTAACAGAAGCTTTTGAAAACGGATT
>JBBRPX010000123.1:0-10763 GCA_038227505.1 Chitinophagales bacterium | reverse complement strand
TAAATACATTTTATTTTTAAAAACTGTATACGCCTACGAATGCAGGATTGTAATAAGTTTTAATCCTGCATTCGTGGTTAATAATAATTTTTAATACTGGAAAAATATTAACTTCCTCAACGAATAAAAACCTAAGAAAAATTAAAATTTATACACGGCTGCTACTAATGCAGAAGCGGTTGATTTTGTGCCTGAGCCATCTTGCTTCAAATAAAAATCGCTACTGGAACTTTCAAATCTTAATTCTGGAATAATGGTAAGCGGGCCAACTTTGTAATTGAGCGAAAGGGTGTTTGCAAAAATACTTTTGGTAGAAAAATAGATTGTTTTTTTGTCACTGATATACTCGCTTCGTAGTGTAACACCAATGCTAGTTGTAGGATCATAATTTAAATACAGGGCATTGCCCACCCAACTACCGCTGCTTGCAAGTGTAGGTTTTCTGCTTTGAATTGTGCCGTTATAACCGATACCGAATTTGCTGCTAATTATTCCATTTATTACAAGATCTATCTGATGTATAGATTTTAATGTACTTGGATTTTTACCGGAATCTGATCCTGCAAAACCTGAGTAATTTAAAAACGCTTTTAATTTGCCATTTTTAGTTCCTCCGCTTATTTGCGCTATTAAATTCTTCACTGCAGTGCCGGACGTACTTTGATCTGTATAATTAGTTACACCCAGCATAAATGCTACTGGCCCGGCAGTAACATCTGCCTTTAGACCTGTATGAAAGAATGGACCATTTGTGAACATGTAACTCATGCTGTAATTTCTGTTAAGCGGAGCATCCACTAATTCGTAGCCTACATGTGTTGCAAACTTACCGGCAGTAAATTTTACTTTAGAAGAAACATTGTAAGTAATGAAGGCTTGTTTAATAGCTGCAAGGGATGTAAAACCATTTTTCCCTGCATCGGCATCGCCATCGTTGTAGGAAAACTCTTCGGCCCGACGGCCAAAACCCAGATCAATGGTTGCACCAACTTTGCCAGACATAGCAGTAGCATCTGCTTTTAATGATGCCATCCCTAGTTCAAATGAATTTTGAGAATTTGTAAAACTGGTATAGTTGTTTTGCTGTTCGGAAAAATTGTGCCTATAGTATGCATCTATAGAACCTGAAAGTGCAAAACTTTTAGTCGTATCCTGCGAAAACGCACTAAAAAATAACATAGTTGTAACTGCTGCTAAAGAGAATTTTCTTAACATTGTAGTAGATTTTAATTATTAATGAGAGGTACAACCTTTGAACTTTGTCGAGAAGCTCATATCAAGGTTGTACCTTTTTTATACTGTTTAATTTTCGATCAATTCTTCTTTTAAAATACCGTTTGTTTGTACAAGTAGTGTGCCTTGTGTATAATTTTCGTTGTGTTGAGAAGCATCTAAGCCAAGTAACTCTTCTTCTTGACTTACCCGTATTGGAAGGATGAAATTGATGAATTTAAATATTACGAAAGACATGGCAAAACTATATGCAACAACTATTGCCAACCCTTTTATCTGCGTAAAAAAGAAAGCAGGATTGCCATAAAATAAACCATCTGCACCTGCAGGGTTTACGGTTTTTGTTGCAAAAACGCCGGTCAAAATCATACCTACCATTCCGCCAATACCATGGCATGGAAACACATCCAATGTATCATCTAAACTGGATTTAGATTTATAATGCACCGCTATATTTGAAATGATAGCTGCTACAAAACCTATAAAAATACTTTGTGGAATAGCTACAAAACCTGCACCAGGTGTAATAGCAACCAAACCAACAACAGCCCCAATGCAGAAACCCAACACGGAAGGTTTTTTACCTTTCAGTACCTCAAAAAACATCCAACTTAAACCTGCCGCAGCAGCCGCTGTGTTAGTGGTAGCAAAAGCAGACACTGATAAAGTAGTTGAACCCAGGGCAGAACCAGCATTAAAGCCAAACCAGCCAAACCACAGCAAACCGGTGCCAATTAATACATAAGGAATATTAGCAGGTGGAATTTCTCTGTGTTCAATATGAGATTGTCTTCTCTTTAAAACCAACGCTCCTGCAAGTGCCGCACAACCTGCAGAGATATGTACAACGGTTCCACCGGCAAAATCTAACACACCCATTTTTGCAAGGAAACCTTGCGGGTGCCAGGTCCAGTGGGCTAATGGTGCGTATACGAGTAAACTAAACAATACTATAAATAATGTGTAAGCAGAAAATTTTATTCGTTCAGCCACTGCGCCTACTACCAAGCCGGGAGTTATGATAGCAAACATGAGTTGAAACAACGCAAACAATAAAAGGGGAATAGTGAGTGTAGCACCACCTTGTAATGCCGGAGCGCCGGAAGCAACACCTTTAAACATAAAATGGGTCATTGGGTTGCCAATAAAACCGCCAATGGTTTCACCAAAACAAAGACTATAACCTACGGTTACCCAAAGTACGCTCACCACACCAGCAGACACTACACTTTTAATCATAGTGCTTATTACGTTTTTGCGGTTTACCATACCGCCGTAAAAAAAGGCTAAACCGGGTGTCATTAGAAATACGAGGGCTGTTGCCACCAAAATCCACGCAACATCTGCTGCGTTAAATTTACCATCATCAAAATTAGGAAGAGAGGGAATAAAAATAGCTGCGATTGCTACAAATGCGAGCACAAAAAAAGGAGCCAAATTTTTAAGGGTAAGATTTTTCATTGTAAACTATTAAATTTAAAAATGTAACTATTATTGCTAAAATAGATAAAATATTTTTAAATATGAAAATAAAAGTTAATTATTTTTGAGTAAATAATAAAAAAAGATATAATCATAGTAAATATATTACATATTTTAAATAGCAATATTTAATTCACTGCAAATTTTTAAAAAAATTTGTTACTTTTCAAAAGCTATCTTTGGATTCTAAATATGAAAAACCCATTAAATACTCATCTACTTTTCTGGCGCATTCTCTGCCTTCGCTGATGGCCCACACAACGAGGGATTGACCACGGCGCATATCGCCGGCTGTAAATATTTTGGAGATATTGGTTTGAAAATCTTTTTCGGTAGCTTTTATATTTCCTCTTTCGTCCAGCTCAATTTGCAGTTGGTTTAACAACCCTTCCTGCTGTGGATGTGCAAATCCCATGGCAAGCAAAGCCAGTTCGCAGGGGATTTCTCTTTCGGTATTTTCAATTTCTATAAAGCTTGCTGGTTTACCTTCTTCCGTTATTTTCCATTGCAGATCTACGATTTTTAATGCTTTTAAATGTCCGCTTTCGTCTGCTACAAATTCTTTGGTGGCAGTTGCCCATTGCCTGGTTGCACCTTCGTCGTGCGAGGAAGTAGTTTTTAAGATCATAGGATATTGTGGCCAGGGCATGTAATTGGTTCTGCTAGTTGGCGGAGTAGGCATTAGTTCAAACTGTGTAATGCTTTTTGCTTTTTGCCTGTTCGAAGTTCCCACACAATCGCTGCCTGTATCGCCACCCCCAATGACCACCACGTTTTTATTGAAAGCAACCTCTACTAAATCGCCATTGGCTGAAAGGTCTTTACCTGCATTCAATTTATTTTGCTGTGTTAAAAAATCCATTGCAAAGTGTACACCCTTTATATTTCTACCAGTAATATTTAAATCTCGTGGAATGGTAGAGCCTCCGGCCAAAACAATTGCATCATATTCTCGCAATAAATCTGTGATGGAAATATTGACGCCCACATTTGCATTGCAGGTAAATACAATTCCTTCCTCTTCCATAAATTTTATGCGTCTGTCAATTACCCATTTTTCCAATTTAAAATCAGGAATACCATAGCGCAATAACCCTCCCGGCAAGTCATCTCTTTCAAAAACGACTACAGCATGTCCGGCGTAATTTAATTGTGCGGCAGCGGCAAGCCCTGCAGGACCACTACCAATTACCGCAATTTTTTTACCAGTGCGAAAAATAGTTTTTCTTGCCTGCACGTAACCTTTATCGAAAGCAATTTCAATAATATGTTTTTCTATTTCTTCAATAGCAATAGCAGGCTGGTTAATGCCGAGCACACATGCACTCTCACAAGGTGCAGGACAAATGCGTCCGGTAAACTCCGGAAAATTATTGGTGGAACTTAATATTTCATAAGCATTCTTCCATTCTTTATTATACACAGCATCGTTAAACTCAGGTATTATATTTCCGAGCGGACAACCATTGTGGCAAAAAGGCACGCCACAATTCATGCACCTGCCGGCTTGTTCGTTTAACTTTTCATCTGTATAAGGCAGTACAAATTCTTTGTAGTCATTAAGCCGCTCTTCCACTTTTCTTTTTTGTGGAAGTTCTCGGGTGTGTTGTAGGAAGCCTGTTGTGTTGCCCATGGTTACTAAAGGTGAACCCCGTTGGGGTTGGTTAAAAATAAATTATTTTAATTGTTAGAAGAAAAACCTAGACCTTTTCTTTCTCTTTCTTCCCATCCAACACCTTCTTATAATCCTTTGGAAAAACCTTTACAAAATGTTGCAATTGATTTTCAAAATCGTTGAACACAAATTTTGCTACGGTGCTTTTTGTATAATTAAAATGTTGCTCTATCATTCCCTGTAAAAATGTTGCATCATTATTTGATAGTGGATCTATGTCTACCATTTCTTTGTTACATCCATTTGCAAAAATATTTTGCACATCATATATATACGCAATGCCACCGCTCATACCTGCGGCAAAGTTTCTACCGGTGTTACCTAAAATAACAACATTACCTCCGGTCATGTATTCGCAGCCATGGTCGCCAACACCTTCTACCACTAGGTTTGCGCCGCTGTTGCGTACGGCAAAACGTTCACCTGCCTTTCCTCTTATAAAAGCATTGCCACTCGTAGCACCGTAAAAAGCTACATTACCAATGATGCTATTTTCCTCAGGTACAAAGCCTGCATCGGCAGCCGGATAGACAATTAATTTTGCACCGCTTAGTCCTTTTCCAAAATAATCATTGGCATCACCTTCTAACTCCAGCGTAATTCCTTTAGTATTGAATGCGCCAAAACTTTGTCCGGCCGTTCCATTAAATTTAAAATGAATGGTATCATCAGGCAAGCCGTTTGCTTTGTACAACTTTGTTATTTCGTTAGATAAAATAGTACCTACCGTTCTGTTTGTATTTTTTATATTAAACGATGCAATTGTTTTTTCTTTTCTTTCTAAAGACGATTTTGCTGCTGCAAGTAACTGCCAATCCAGTACATTTTCCAATTCATGATCTTGTGTTTCTGAATTATAATAAACAGCCCCTCCTAACCTTCCCTGAGGGGAGGAAACGGCTTTGTAAAGAATTGGAGATAAGTCCAGCTTGCTATATTTCCAATGTGTAAGATTTTCTTTTTGCACCAGGCTATCAACCTGGCCCACCATTTCGTTGATTGTTTTAAAACCAAGCTCCGCCATTATCTCCCGTAATTCTTCCGTTAAAAATTTAAAGAAATTTACCACATGTTCTGCATCGCCGGTAAAACGTTTTCTAAGTTCGGGGTCTTGTGTTGCAATGCCAACAGGACAAGTATTTAAATGGCATTTGCGCATCATAATACATCCCTCTACAATAAGTGCGGCAGTAGCTACACCCCATTCCTCTGCACCGAGTAAAGTCGCAATGGCAATATCTCTACCCGTTTTCATTTGCCCATCGGCTTGTAAAACCACCCGGCTACGTAGTTTATTTTTTACCAGTGTTTGGTTTGCTTCTGCCAGGCCAAGCTCCCAAGGTAAGCCTGCATGTTTTATAGAACTTATGGGAGATGCACCCGTACCACCATCGTGCCCCGCAATTAAAATAACATCTGCCTTTGCTTTTGCTACACCCGCAGCAATGGTGCCCACACCGGCTTTGCTTACCAATTTTACATTTATTCTTGCAGCACGGTTGGCATTTTTTAAATCGAAAATAAGTTGTGCTAAATCTTCAATAGAATAAATATCATGGTGCGGCGGCGGAGAAATTAAGCCTACACCTGGTGTTGAATGGCGCACTTTTCCAATCCATTCATCTACTTTATAACCGGGTAATTGTCCACCCTCACCTGGCTTTGCACCCTGCGCCATTTTTATTTGTAACTCATCTGCTTCAGTTAAATACAAACTCGTTACTCCAAACCTTGCTGACGCAATTTGTTTGATAGATGAACGCATGTAATCGCCATTAGGTAATTTTTCATAACGGCTTTCATCTTCTCCACCTTCGCCGGTATTACTTTTACCACCCAAGCGATTCATGGCAATAGCCAATGTAGTATGGGCTTCCCAACTGATGCTGCCAAAACTCATAGCACCGGTAGCAAAGCGTTTGTAAATATTTTCTGCGGGTTCTACTTCATCAATAGAAATAGATGGCCGGGTATTTCTAAACTCAAATAAGCTCCTTAAAGTTGCTGCTCTTTCGCTTTGATCATTTACTGCTTTCGAATATTTTTTAAAAATATTATAATCATTCATTCTTGTAGAATACTGCAAGAGGTGAATGGTGGTTGGATTAAACAAATGAAATTCACCTTTGCGTTTCCATTGGTAAACACCGCCCACAGGCAATCTATCGGAAGGCATTGTTTTTCTGCTGAAAGCTAAAAAATGTTTTGCAAGCGCTTCTTTAGCAAGCCCATCAAGGTTTATACCTTCTATACGACTAACTGCTCCAGTAAAATAATCATCCACTACACTTTTATTTAATCCTAAAATTTCAAATATTTGTGCGCCCTGGTAAGATTGCAAAGTAGAGATGCCCATTTTAGAAAAAACTTTAAGCAACCCATCGCAAACTGCTTTTATATAATTTTTTCTCAGCTCTTCCCATGTAAGTTCTGTTTGTAATGCGCCATTGGTTTTCATATTTCTAATAGAAGCCATCGCTAAATATGGATTGATGGCAGTAGCGCCAAAACCAATTAAACAAGCGAAGTGATGAACTTCCCACACATCGCCGGCTTCCACTACAATGCCCACCTGGCCACGTAAACCTTTTTGAATAAGGTGATGATGCACGGCTGAAGTTGCCAGCAAAGTTGGTATGGCAGCATGGTCACTATCTACTGCTCTGTCGCTTAAAATTAATACTTCAAACCCATCATGCACAGCATCTTCAGCGTATCTGCACAATCTTTCCAACCCTAGTTTTAAGGAACCATCTTCACCATCTGCCCGAAAATATGTTTGCAATGTTTTGCTTTGAAATTTGCCGGTATCAATGCTTCGTAATTTTTCTAATTCTTTGCTGGTAAGTATTGGATGTTTCAAAGCAACGGTGTGACAGTCTTCCGGTTTTTCTTCCAACAGTGTTCCATTGTTACCAACAAAAGAAACAAGGCTCATCACTAATCTTTCTCTTATTGGGTCGATGGGTGGATTGGTAACCTGTGCAAATAATTGTTTAAAATACGAACTGATGTGTTGTGGAATATCGCTCAGTATTGCTAAGGGTGTATCTGTTCCCATAGAGCCGATAGGTTCCTTGGCATCCAGCGCCATTGGTTTTAAAATTGTATCAATATCTTCCGTAGAATATCCAAATGCTTTTTGATATTTTAAAATAGATGCATCGGTTAGATGTGTAAAAGCCACACGTGGTTCTTCAATTTCTTCTAACCGTATTTTATATTGATTTAAATATTTATCGTACGGTTTCTGGCTGCAAATATCCTGTTTCAATTCTTCATCACTAATAATTCTGCCTTGCTCCAAATCAACCACAAACATTTTTCCGGGTTGTAATCTTCCTTTTTCTTTTATCAGTTTTGGGTCAATGGGCAATGCACCGGTTTCACTCGCCATGATCACCCTATCATCTGTAGTTACACAATAACGGGATGGCCGTAATCCATTCCTGTCAAGGGTTGCACCAATTATTTTTCCATCGGTAAATGATATAGAAGCCGGGCCATCCCAAGGTTCCATAATGCTTGCATGAAATTCGTAAAATGCTTTTTTAATCGGGCCCATATCGTCATTGCCATCCCAAGCTTCTGGTATAAGCATCATCATTACCTGTGGCAAACTTCTGCCACACAATAACAATAATTCAATCATATTATCCAGACAGGCAGAGTCTGATTGCTGCCCCGAAATTATTGGCAACAACAAATTCATTTCTTCTTTGCTAAAATAGGAGGTGGTAAAACGTTGCTCAACGGCCTTCAACCAATTTAGGTTTCCCTGTAATGTATTTATTTCGCCATTGTGTGCTATATAACGAAATGGCTGAGCCAATTTCCAGCTTGGAAAAGTGTTTGTTGCAAAACGTGAATGCACTAAACCGAATGCGCTAATTAATTTTTTGTTTGATAAATCAGGAAAATAATTCCGTACCTGTGTACTGGTTAATTGTCCTTTATAAATAATTGTTTTGTAAGAAAGAGATGCAATGTAAAAACCAATACTGTCTTTTTTTATTAAATTGTTTATTGTATGAGTTGCATAATTGCGCAGTATAAAAAGTTTACGTTCAAAAGCATCTGCATCTTTTACATGATCTGGACAAGCAATAAAAACATGTTCCATTTCCGGTTCTACACTTAATGCTGTAGGACCGATGTTCTCCCCATTTACAGGAACTTTTCTGTAACCAAGTATTTCTATATTTAATTTTTCAGCAGCTTTGTTAAATAAAGAACGGCATTCTTCTCTCAGTCGAATTTCTCTTGGAAAGAAAATAACACCGACTGCATATTTTGTATATGCTGGCAAATGGATACCAAGCTTTTTACATTCATCAAAGAAAAATTCGTGTGGCATTTGCATCATAATTCCAGCACCATCTCCTGAATTATTTTCGCAACCGCACGCACCTCTATGCTCCATATTTTCCAATACTGTAAGTGCATCAGAAATATGCTGGTGAGACTTTACACCTTTGATGTTGGCTACGAATCCAATACCACAGGAGTCGTGCTCGTAGCGTTGGTCGTAAAGACTAAGAGAAGCCTCACCCTCGTTCCCTCTCCAAGAGAGAGGGAGGCCAAGCATTTGTTCATCATCAGCATTTGTAATTAAGCATTTGTTCATTTTATCTTTTTTCAACTAGCCTCACCCTCGATCCCTCTCCTGAGGAGAGGGAGGCCAAGCGTTGTAATTTTTTTTAGTATTTGTAATTCAGCATTTCAACGGTTTATCTTTATTCAACTAGCCTCAACCTCGTTCACTCTTCAAGAGAGAGGGAGGCCAAGCATTTGTTCATCATCATCATTTGTGATTAAGCATTTGTTCATTTTATCTTTTTTCAACTTTATTTTATCAATCCTTCCATTACTTTTATAATCTATCTTTCAATCTCTCTGCCGATAGTTCCTCCCCTCCGGGGAGGTTAGGAGGGGCTTTCGACTTCTCTAAACCAAATACCCAAATGCATTATCCCCGCTTTTCAATTCCGTATAATTAATATGATAGTCATTTAAATTTTTCAACAGCACAGCATAATCTTCTTTGGTTTTTAATTCTATACCAACCAATGCAGGGCCAGTTTCTTTGTTGTGTTTTTGTATATATTCAAAACGGGTGATATCATCATTATCGCCTAACACATAGTTTACAAATTCTTTTAACGCACCGGGCCGTTGTGCAAAACGGATAAGGAAATAATGTTTTAAACCTTCATATTGCAGACTGCGTTCTTTAATTTCCTGCATGCGATCTATATCATTATTACCACCGCCAATAACGCAAACAATATTTTTTCCTTTTATTTGTTCTGCATATTCATCTAGTGCAGCAATGCTTAATACGCCTGCAGGTTCTGCAACAATTGCATCTTCATTGTAGAGTTGTAAAATAGTGGTACACACTTTTCCTTCATCTACCAGCAGCATATCATCCAGCACATCTTTACAAATAGAAAATGTAATATCGCCTACTCGTTTTACGGCAGCACCATCTACAAACCGTTCTATGTTTTCTACCGTTACCGGTTGTCCGGCTTTCAATGCTTCATACATACTTGGCGCACCTTTGGGCTCTACACCAATAATTTTTGTTTGTGGCGAAAATGTTTTAAAATAACTTCCTACGCCTGCGCTTAGGCCGCCGCCGCCTACTGCAAGGAAGAGGAGATCAATGCAGCCCCTCCTATCCTCCCCGGAGAAAAAGCCCCTCCTATCCTCCCCGGAGGGGAGAGAGCCTTGCGAGATTGGCGTGATAGATTGGTGTGATTTATTTTGTTCTTGTTTTTTATAGAACTGCTCAAAAATTTCTACGCCAACAGTTGCTTGTCCTTCAATAATTTTGTAATCATCAAATGGCGGAATAAAAGTCATTCCATTTTCGGATGTATATTTTTTTGCTGCTATTGCACAATCATCAAAAGTATCGCCGACTAATCTTATTTCTATAAAATCTTCACCAAACATTTTTGTCTGCGAAATTTTTTGGTTGGGAGAAATCACCGGCATAAACACAACGCCTTTGGCACCTAATTTTTTACAACTGTATGCAAACCCTTGCGCATGGTTGCCTGCACTTGCACATACAACACCAAGCTGCAATTGATCAGGCGATAAACTGCTCATCATATTATACGCACCTCGCAACTTGTATGAACGCACCACTTGTAAATCTTCTCCTTTAAAATACACATTACATTGGTATTTTTTTGAGAGATTTTGGTTTAACTGCAACGGTGTTCTGTTTACAACGTTTTTTAGGCGTTGTGCGGCGAGTGTAAAATCTAATAATATTTCTGATGTAGTATTCATTTACGCTGTTGTATTGATCGTCTTCATATTCGTCATTGCTTCTCTCAATTTTGCGCCAACAATT
>JBBRPX010000122.1:0-10816 GCA_038227505.1 Chitinophagales bacterium | reverse complement strand
TTTACCCGCTTTTATTGAAAAACTTTCATCACTTTTTGATGATATTTTTTTTGCAGGTGCCACTTTTATTTTAGTTGTAGCATTTGCTTTTTCAATTGGTTTCTGCGCTCTCATATTTGTATGTTTTACATTTTTATCATTTCTTATTCTTAAAAAAACAGGGTGTCGCAATTTTTCATCTTTGGTCCATTCTGTAAATTTTACTTCACAAATAATTTCAGGCTTTACCCAGGTAACTTTATTATTGGTAATTATTTTTTCTGCAAAAGGAGAATCTTTTTGCACAAGCGGTTGCAATAAACTAAAAATGGTTTTCAATTTCTCTTTATCATAACCCGTTCCGGCATGCCCTGCATGATGCAGTTTATTATTTTTCATTATTCCTAAAACCAGTGAACCAAAATATTTTCTACTCCCAGTTGGTGCTGTGTATCCGCATATAATTACATCAGCAGATTTATGGTTTTTTATCTTTAGCCATTCATTGCTTCTTTTGCCTGCATAATATTCACTGTCGGTTTTTTTAGCCATTATGCCTTCCAGGTTATTCTTTACTGCGGCATTAAAAAATTCCGTTCCATTTTCCATTACATGATCGGAGAATAGGATTACTTCATTTTTGGGCAATACATTTTTGAGAAGTTTCTTTCTGTCTTTGAGTGGTAAATGTTTAATATCATTTCCATCGAGCATTAATAAATCGAAAATATAATAGCAGATGGGGAAGTTCTTATTATCCTCGTAGTGCTGAATTTTTTGAAAGTCAGGAAATCCTTTTTCATTTAACACCACAATTTCGCCATCAAATATAGCTTCGTGTTTTATTTTCTTTAATTCTTCTGTAACAAGGGGATAGTTTTGTGAAAAATCATTTCCGTTTCGGGAGTACAATTTTATTTCTTTTGTAGATACTTCTGCAATAGCTCGATAGCCATCCCATTTTATTTCGTAAAACCATTCTTTGCTGTCAAATACTTCCGTACTTTCTTTAGCAAGCATTGGCTTTACAGGATTATGTATTTTTTGAGGATTTGCCCTTAGGTTGTATTGGACTTTTTTTTTACAGGCTCCTTTACTTTTTCAGCAAGCGCTTTGTTGATGGGAGAGTTTTTAGGTGTTTCTTTTTCGCTGTCGTAAATTTCATCCGTTGCAAAGCTATCGTTGTGTTTTATTAACAGCCATGCATTGTCTTTATTGCTGTTCCTGTTTTTAATTTTTACCAGCGCAAATTCACCTTTCAGTTTTTTTCCTTTTAATACAAATTTTAAATTACCGGCTTTTAATCCCGCTTTCAATAATTTCTTATCGTCTGCGGTTTTATCATCTGTAAGAGCGGTATAAGTTCCGTTATCCCAAATTTCAACTATGCCTGCACCATAATTTCCTTTAGGAATAACACCTTTAAAATCTTTGTAATCGTATGGATGGTCTTCCACCATCATGGCTAGTCTTTTATCTGCCGGGTTTAAAGATGGACCTTTTGGTACCGCCCAGCTTTTCAATACGCCATCCATTTCTAAACGAAAATCGTAATGCAAGTGAGATGCCTTGTGGCGCTGCACAACAAAAGATAATTGTTCATTGCCTTTTTTTACTGAAGTATCCGGCTCGGGGGTAGCAGTAAATTTTCTTTTGCTTTTGTATTTTGTAAGGCTCATAATTAAGAGGCTTTTTTTCGTTTGCTTTCAATGCTTGCTTTCAGTTGTTCCATTAAATCTTTTGCTTTGCTGTGCACTACTTTCATAACCGGAGCAACTGTTTTTTTACCTTTTGCTTTTGCATTTATTACTTTCATTAAAGAGGCAGTGTAACTGTCTTTATAACCTGTTATATCAAATTTGCCTGATAGTTGGTCAACCAAAGCAATGGCCATTTTTAACTCTGCAGGTTTTACAACCGCTTTCGCTGGTAATGCTAATTCTGTTGTAGGTCTTATCTCTTCATGAAAACGAATGCGGTTCAAAATAATAGCATCGCCAGATACTCTTAATATTGCCAGGTGTTCTTTATTTCTCATCACAAAACTTGCTACGCCTGCACGTTTTGTTTTTATCAATGCTTCTCTCAATAATGCATACGGACGCACACCACTTTTTTCAGGAGCTAAATAATACGGCGTTTCATAATACATACTATCAATTTCTTCCTGCTTTACAAAGTCGGTAATTTCTATGAGCTTGGTTTTTTCTGCTCCGGCTTTTTCAAAGTCTGCTTCATCCAGCACTACATATTTATTACCGGTATCGTAGCCTTTAACAATATTACTCCAAGCCACTTCCTTTCCTGTTTTTTCATTTATCCGTAAATATTTAATATGGCTATGGTCTTTTTTATCGAGCATATCCAAATCA
Source organism: Chitinophagales bacterium (assembly GCA_038227505.1). Lineage (GTDB taxonomy): Bacteria > Bacteroidota > Bacteroidia > Chitinophagales > Chitinophagaceae > Ferruginibacter. The sequence continues at coordinate 8,465 of JBBRPX010000122.1, read as the reverse complement.
ACATCACTGCTTTCGGTCGCACTATATAACTTAACCGGTATGTTCACCAAACCGAAGCCTATGGCGCCTGTCCATATTGGTCTCATAGTTTTTAATTTTAAAAATTACTTGTCGGGGAATTTTTTTTACAATTTAAACCGATGTAGAAGTATTGCAATTTTTATGCAGAAATATAAAGTGAATTTTTGAAACACTATCTATGTTCTATGCAATTCTTAAAAAAATAGAATTTTACATCCCTTATTTCATATCCGGTACTTTTAAACTAAATAGAAATGAAGTGTATTCACCAGGGGTTGAGTTTACGTTAATACTGCCATCTGCAGCTCTTATAATTTTATTTACAGTACTTAATCCTATACCTCCGCTTTTAAGGCCATAATTGTCTTTTTCTGCTACAGTAACAAAAAGTTGGAAAATGGATGTTTGATGTTCCGTTGCAATGCCAATTCCATTATCAGTTACTTCAAAATAGTAATAGCCATTCTGCTCGTTTACCGCTACTTTTATTTCTACCGTTTCTTTATCATTGTATCGAACAGCATTCGTGAATAAATTATTAAAAATCTGTTCAAGTTGTACTTTATTGAAATACAAAATATCTATTGCTGCAGAATAAATAAAGTTGAGGGGCTTAGGACAGGAGATGGTAGATTTTAACTGATCGAAAAAAGAAGTTAGTTCAATTGCATCAACCTTGTTATGTTCGTCAGCGATTTTAGCATTAATCAATATCCCATCTACCATTCTGATTATCTTATCTGCATTTCTTTTAATAATGTCTGTAAGTTGTTTTGCATCAGGCTGCCACTCTTCTGCTTCTGCCTCCAACATTTCGTTAGCAAGTGTTACACTCGCTAATGGTGCTTTTATATCGTGAGATAATACCACAGCAAATGCTTCAAGGTCTTTGTTGCTAATTTCCAGCCGTTCCTTCAACGTTTCTAACTGTAAATTTTGCTTTCGTAATTCCAACAGACCCATTACCTGCTCTGATAAAATTTTCAATCCTTTTATCTGGTCATCAGTCAGTGATTTTGTTTCTACATCATATACACATACCGTACCGATGCTATAGCCGTTTTTGTTTATAATAGAAGCTCCGGCATAAAAAACTAATTGTGGTCCACCCTCTACCAGAGGGTTATGCATAAACCTCATATCATCCTTTGCATCTTCCACCACCATTACATCTTCTTCGCCTGCAATTGCATGAGTGCAAAAGGAAAGTTCTCTTTTATTTTCTTTTAAATCTGTACCAAATGCAGCTTTAAACCATTGCCTGTCCTGGTACATCAGCGTGACAAGGGCTATTGGTGTGCCGCATATGATTGATGCAAGAAAGGCAATATCTTCATAATCCTTTTCGATGAGGGTATCTTCAATCTTATAGGAATTCACCTCTTTAAGGCGCTCCGTTTCATCATATTTTCTGAGCATACAATACACAAGTTAGCAATAAAACTTTACCCGTAATTTGGTAAAAGCAAAAGGAAAAGGAAATATTATAGATGAAACTAACAGGGGTAAAAATTAGTGTTTATAACTTATGCATTATAAATTTTAGGCCACATACATTAATTCGTAATGCAGTTTTTTTAAAATGGTATCGTATAAATCTTTTTCTACAGCCGGGGTATTGGCATCATTCTCCCGCATAATACCCCAATCTCCCTCTTCATCTTCTAAAAAAGTAAATACATATTTTCCATTTGCTTCAACCGGGTAAATGGTGCCAGCACAATTTTCTTCAGGTAAAATATTTATGTCAACATCTTGCCCGCCATAATTTACTTTCATTTCAATCGTTTTCATTTTAATATTTTTAGTTTGATGATAATATTTTCATTATTAATTTTTCTTCTTTTGTAAGATCTGCTTTTCCGTCGTCTACCTCAATTTTATCAAGCTGTTTAAAGTATTTATCCAGGCTATGGTTTTCATATAAAGAAATGATGAGTGGATGTACATAATACTTTTTGCATACTGTTCTTGTATTACCCAAATGTTCTGCCACTTTATCGAGCGCATGCACAATATTTTTTTTTCTGGCACTGTCATTTTCGGCTAAGCCAATTTCTTTAAAAGCCAGGAATGCATTTACTGTTCCTGACCATGTTCTAAAATCTTTTGCCGAAAAATCCTTGCCGCTGATGTTTTTAATATATTCATTCACCATTCCACTATCAATGCTGTGGCGGCTTCCATCTTCATTGTAATATTGAAATAGTTCTTTGCCGGGTATATCTCTGCATTTTTGAACAATGGCTGCAAGCTTTTTGTTTTTTAGGCCGATGTTGTGCTTGATCCCTTTTTTTCCTACAAAAGAAAACTTGATACTCGCACCTTTAAATTGAACGTGTTTGTCTTTTAACGTTGTTAACCCAAATGATCCATATAGTTTTTCGTAAATATTATTACCCACCCGTATGTTGGTTCGCTGCATTAAACTAACTACCGTTGCCAGTACTTTTTGCTGGGTAAGCCCTGATGTTGAAATGTCTTTTTCCAGTTGTAATCTTATTGTAGGCAAGGCTTCCCCAAATTCTAATAATCTAAAAAATTTTGTATGATTGCGTAAGGCATTCCATGCAGGGTGATAGCGATATTGTTTTCTTAATTTAACGTCAACACCTGTAGCTTGTAAATGACCGTTTTCTAACGCACAGATCCACACGTTTTCCCAAGCAGGAGGTATTACCAGGCTTTTTATCCTTTTAAGATGATCTTCATCTTTTATCTTCTCTTCCCCTAGAGAATAGAAAAAATCCTTAGCTTTTTTTTGCCTTATAATACCGGGTGTTGCATCTGTAACGTAAACGAGGTTTGCTGCTTCGGCAGTCTTCACCGGATCTTTAATAATTTTTGCCATTTGTTTTTTTGGCAATAGTTCCACCATTTCATCTATAGCTGTCATAAAACAAAACCGTATTTTAGTTCGATATATTCTATACAAGAAAGTTTTATGCCTATCCATATTGAGCATTTTTATACCTATTTTTTGGTTTTAACAATCTTTTTTCTACAAACTATGTGTAAACCTTTCTACGTATTTATAGTCGAAATAAGAATTATCGATATAATTTAATTGGTACATCGTTTGAATTTTTATAATCACAAAATTTTCTTTATGCATTACAATGATACTCACCTAGCTTTTTTACGTGAAAAAATAATGGAAACAAAAGTTGCCATTTTTAAGTCTGAAATAAATTCAGAGTTGTCGTTGCCAACAAATGTTATTCAAACGATGAGTGTAGATGAGGAAGGAAATATTTATTTTTTTACAGCTTGTAATGGCAATTATGCAAATAATATTGACCTGCCTTTTTATGCATATTTAGATTATCATAAAAAAGGATTTGAAAACAGGTTACGTATAAGTGGAAAAGCCGTGATTGTAAGAGACGAAGATAAAGATGCAGATGAAACTGTGCAATTAGATGGCGTAACTGCAAAATCTATTGTGCTCATAAAAATGAAAATAATGCAGGCTGAATTTATGGGTCAGACAACACGTCTGAACCAATCTTGGCCACAAAAATTAAAAAGTACATTTAATAATATATTTTTCCCCTCTGCAGAACATCACTATAAATTCGGATAACGTACAGAAACATTAGATTATATTTTGGCATAAGAAACAGTAGCAACATTTAAAGACTCAAAGCAATATAAAAACAAACCCCGGGAAAGTTTTCTCGGGGTTTATTTTTTTGCTTCTTTTTTATTTTGCTTTAAACTTGGATATTGCTTCTTTGCTGAAACTGCTCAAAATTAGCTTGCCGCTAATGAGTGCACGTTCATGCAAAAGTGCATCCCAGTTTTCTGTTCCTTTCCAAAAAACTTTTTTCATTTCGGCCATTGCTTCGGGGTTGGAGTGTGCAAGTGTATTTGCAAGTCTTTTTACTGATTCATCCATATTAGTAACGTTTTCATGCACTTCGGCAAACAAACCTTTTCTCTTTGCCCAATCAGTGTTGCGCCACATGGTAGCATCTATAGAAAGTGCGCTGAACGCAGCAATACCAATTTTTCTTTCTACTGCAGGGCCAACAACAAACGGGCCTATACCTACTGCGAGTTCGCTTAGCTTTATATCTGCCCCCTCTACAGCAATAGCATAATCTGCAGCAGCAGCAATACCAACACCACCTCCAACACACTTGCCTTGTATACGAACAATAATAAATTTAGGACAACGGCGCATGTTGTTGATGACGTTGGCAAAGCCGCTAAAAAACTTTTGTCCAGTTTCAATATTATTTATCTGCAGCAGCTCGTCAAAAGATGCACCTGCACAAAATGATTTATCACCTGCACTTTTTAAAATGATAACTTTTGTTTCAGCATGCGTACCAGCAAAATGAATTTCATGTGCAAGTTTTTCCAGTTGCCTCGTAGGCATGGAATTACTTTGTGGATGGCTAAATTCTATCGTTGTAACTCCTGCATGTGTTTCAGTGGTTACATAACCTTCTTGTATTTCTGTCATATTATTTTTGTTTTACCGCAAAGCCACTAAGGCGCATTCGGCTATTTGTAACTTGTAATTAAAAAATTTTATTCCTAATTAAATGTGATTAAACTTAATTGCATTTAATCTATTTTATTTTTCATTTTTACCATGGTCAAAATAGTTCCCACACCAACTGTCTCATCCGCTTCATCTAATATTTCTACAAACCATTTCACAATCCCTTTTGGTATATCCTGCCCTTGCACAAAAGGTACATCTGGATTTACATCTTTTAATTCCTGCGCTGTTTTTTCTTTACAGGTGAAACGAATGTAAATAGAATTACCCGCATACACCGGTTTTACAAAGCGCATATCATCTATTCCATAATTTAATAACACCGGATTTTTTTCGAAGCTGGAAACAAATAAACCTGCAGCAGCGCTGTTAATAAAATAACCATGTGCAACTTGTTCTGTAAACATTGTTCCTGCAAAATCAGTTTCTCTTTTGTGTGCATAAAAATGATCGCCTGTTAATGTAGCAAATGCATCAATATCTTCTGCTGTTATTAAACGCTTTTCGCTGATGAGCTGGTCGCCAATATTTAATTCTTCAAAATATTTTTTAAATGGGTGTTTTGGTTCTATATTTCCTGTTGCATTTGGTTGATAAACATTAGTGATGGCGGTGATCATATCCGGCGACCCTTGTATGGCCGTGCGTTGCAGATAATGTTTTACGCCTCTCATACCTCCCATTTCTTCGCCACCACCCGCACGACCAGGACCGCCATGTACAAGCGACGGCAATGGAGAGCCATGACCTGTACTTTCCTTTGCGCATGCTGCATTAAGTACCAAAATTCTACCATGGTGTGTAGCTGCACCAATAACATATTGCTTTGCAATTGCAGCATCAGCAGTTACGATAGATGAACACAGACTGCCCTTTCCTTTTTTGCTCAATGTAATGGCATCATAAATATCTTTATAAGGCATGATGGTACTTACGGGCCCAAAAGCTTCAATATTGTGTGGCTCTTCGCTGGTAAATGGCGTTGTGTTCAATAATAAAATCGGGCTTAAAAAAGCGCCCACCTTTTCATCTGCATCAATAACAGCAACACTATCGAGCGAACCATAAATTATTTGTGAAGATGCAAGAATTTTTTGCACCTGGCTGCGCACATCATCTCTTTCCTCTTGCCCCGCCAATGAACCCATGCGTACTTTTTCATTTAATGGATTACCAATGGCGGTTGCAGCCAATGCAGTTGCAATAGCTTTCTGCACATCTTCCATTTTATTTTCGGGTACAAATATTCTGCGGATACCGGTACATTTTTGCCCGGCTTTTACAGTCATTTCTTTTTTAATTTCCTTTATAAAAATATCCCATTCTGGCATCCCCGGTTCAACATCGGTACCTAAAACAATACAGTTTAGCGAATCAGCTTCCATATTAAATGGAACACTTTCTTTTAAAATATTTGGGTGAGATTTTAATTTTAGTCCCGTCTCTGCAGAACCGGTAAACGTTACCACATCCTGCGAGTTTACATAATCCAGCATATTGCCTGCACCGCCACAAATGAGTTGTAAAGCACCGTCGGGTAAAATACCCGATGCAATAATTTCTCTAACCACAGTCTCTGTCAAATAAGAAGTAACTGTTGCAGGTTTAACAACTGCGGGCATACCAGCCAATAAGTTGCAGGCAATTTTTTCCAACATACCCCAAACAGGAAAGTTGTATGCATTTATATGAACTGCAACTCCTTCTTTTGGTACCAGAATATGGTGACCCATAAAGCTATTTTCTTTGCTTAAGTTGATGGAATCGCCATCCAAACAAAAAGATTCGTCAGGTAATTTTCTGCGCAGTGTTGCATTGCTGAAAAGATTTCCAATTCCACCTTCAATATCTATCCAGCTGTCAACCCTTGTTGCGCCGCTTTTGTAGCTTATGTTGTAAAAAGTTTCCTTATGTTTTAGTAGGTGCAATGCAAGTGCTCGCAACATTCTTCCCCTTTGCTGAAACGTCATTTTGCGAAGCGCGGGATTTCCTTTTTCCCTGGCATATTTTAAAACAGATTCAAAATCAATTCCTTTTGAGGTTGCATTTGTAATAATCTTTCCATCAACAGCATTATATAAACCTGTCCCTTCTCCATCACCTTCAATCCAATTCCCCGTAACGTAATTTCCCAATTTTTGCATTGCCAAATTTATGGCAGGTAAATGTAAAAAAAATATAAAAGAGCGTTTTGCGAAAATGCATTAGAATAAAAGGGTATTTTTAGTGGAGAGACTTTATCTAATATAAAAATAATGCACAACCGATTTAAACTATTAATTGCTGTTGTTTTACTTATCACATCATGTAAAACCACAAAGCAAATAAATGATTGTAAGGTTCCGTCAAAACCCGGTTGTATTTGTACGATGGAATACAAACCTGTTTGTGGCTGCGATGGAAAAACTTACAGCAATGCCTGTGTGGCAGCTTGTGCGGGTGTAAAATCGTGGAAGGAAGGAGAGTGTAACAAGTAATTTCCAATTAAATAAATTTGATGGTGAACAATGCAACAAAACATTTTAAAAATAACCTGACAAGCAAAATTGTGTTTTATGGAACAATAGGTGTTTTCATCTTTTGGATTTTGAGCAGGGTCATTAATATTTATAAATATGTTTTTGTTGGTGTCATATTCGAAATCTTATGGTTACCTGCTATCGTTGCTGTGTTTATATTACCGCTCCTTTCTCTATGGTTTTTAGCTAAAGAAAATTTTTCGGTTAAATCGCTGTACTTGTATGCAATAATCGTTTCAGTAATCAATTTTTTATTGATGTATCTAAACAAATGAAATGATTTTTTGTAACTATTCAGTTTCAAAAGTAGCAATTAAATGCAAAGCTCTTAAAACGTTATTACCATTTTTAATAGAGGTATCAATAACAGATCGTAGGACGGCAAATATGTTTGCGCTTTGAAGTGTTTTAAACTGACCGGATATTTTTTGTTTTGCTTTAATATTTCTTATGGCTCTTTCCGAGCCATTGTTGTCAGGTGTTACATTTGATTGTAATAAAAAATAAAGGATACATTCCTGCTTTGCCAGCAGTTTTTTCTGTAGCGTTTTACAATTTTTGTGCAGTTCTTCTATAGGGTATAGCAGCCAATGTTGGAGTCTTTTAAAAAGTGCATCCCGGTTTTTGTTTGGGTAATAATAATCTGCGGTGGTTAATTGTTTTTTTAGATGGATGGCATCTTGTAAGAGCACTTTAAATTCTTTTGCCCAAATGCATTTGTCTTTATAAAGTTGGTTAAGGTAATTAAGATCTCTTAATAAATGGGCGGCACATATTTGATGTGCTTTTGCACTCATTTGAAAATGACAGGCCCATCTGTCGTGTATCAATACAGCATTGGGTAATCCGTTTTCAAAAGCTTCTGTTACTGTTTTAAAACCTCTGCCTGCTGCACACACAATGTAGGTGAGTTTGTCGTTTTGCCATGTCCAGGCCCAATGGTTTTTACCATTAATGTTTACCCCTGTTTCATCTGCGCCTATGCAGGTAGCCTGTTGTATTTTTTCTTTTATAATATCATAAACAGGCAATGCTTTTTGGGCAATGCGTTGCAGTATATTATTAATACCTCCTGTACTTATCGACAACCCCATTACATCATTTAAGAATTCTTTTGTCCTTTCATAAGGTAGGTATTGTCTTGCATGTAAATAACCTACCAACGATTCTACATTGGGCCCATACTGCACAGGGTTTGCTACGTGTTGGGGAAAGCTTCCCTGCGTTGTATGCCCACAACTGCACTGCTTTTTATATACCCGGTGTTCTATACATTTTAAAACGATGGTGGGTATATCTATTAACTGCCTTTTGCTTATTAACTGTTCAAGGTCGTTGTTAAGCTTTATGCCGCAACTTTGGCAGGCATCGGGACTGTGTTTAATTACTTCATCTACCCGGCTGCGGCA
>JBBRPX010000121.1:0-10852 GCA_038227505.1 Chitinophagales bacterium | reverse complement strand
GCCGGATCCATATCCAAAAGAAAATTTATTTTATAGAAGTGATAATGCAACGCTTGCTGCACTAGGTGTACCGGCGCACACAATATCTACTTCAAAAATGGATAACGAGCCTACTTACCACAAACAAACAGATGATATTGCTTCGATCGATATTGATAATATGACAGAAGTAATAAAAGCAATTGCGCTTAGCAGCAAAACAATTGTTAGCGGTAAAGACACACCAAGCAGAGTAGAGAAAAAATAAAATTGTATTAAGAAACTTTTACAGTAACACTATGAATTGCGGAAGCAATTTCTTTGATAAGGCTTGCATCTTTCTCAATGGCATTGCCAACAACAATTACATCTGCACCGGCTTTGCAATTTAGATAGGCTTTTTCAGCAGAAGTAATTCCTCCACCTACAATTAATGGCACTTCAATACAAGATGCTACTTTTTGAATCATCGACTCAGAGATGGCTTTTTTTGCACCACTGCCTGCATCCATATAGATTAATTTCATGCCGAGCATTTCTCCTGCCATGGCAGTACACATTGCTATTTCATTTTTATCTGCAGGCAATGGAGATGCATTGCTTATGTAAGAAACTGTGGTAGGAGCACCCCCATCAATTACCATATAACCTGTTGACATAATTTCCAGTCCGCTTTTCTTTACAAATGGCGCAGACACTACATGTTGACCTATGAGCAATTCAGGATTTCTTCCACTTATCAAACTTAAATAGAGCAAAGCGTCTGCATAATTACTTATTTGTGATGGGCTTCCAGGAAATAGAATAACGGGAATATTACAATTGCGTTTAATGAGTTGCACGCATTCATCTAAATAACTAGAAATGACCAAACTTCCACCAACTAAAAAATAGTCAACATGAGCATCTAAAGAAAGTTGAATCAACTCTTCAACACTGTTATCATTTACTTTATCAGGATCGATTAATACCGCAAATGACTTTTTGCTTTGGCTTTTACGATCTGTAAGTGACTGATAAATATTGTTCAACATAAAACGAACCAGGTTTGTTGCAAAAATGCTTGTTTTTTTCTTATTATGGAAATATTAACCACATAAATAATACCATCCTTTTAATTAACTCTCATTTATTAGTAAATTTGAAAGCTATGATTGCCGATATTATATACGAAATAAAATACAAAACAGCCCGAAGCGGTGGTAAAGGCGGGCAAAATGTAAACAAGGTAGAAACTATGGTGGAAGGCTATTGGCATATAGAAAGTTCTGCATGTGTAACAAACGACGAGAAAATATTGATAAATGAAAAACTCATCAATAAAATAAACAGCGAAGGATTTTTACTTGTAAAAAGCCAGGCTAATCGTACACAACTTGCCAATAAAGCAGATGTACAAAAGAAAATAATTGCCTTTGTTACCAAATCGCTCATTATACAAAAACCACGAAAGCCAACTAAATTGCCTAAAGCGGTTGTTAGAAAAAGACTGGAAAGCAAAAAGAAAAATGCTGAAATAAAACTTGGGAGAAAAAAACTTAGTAACCATGATTAAGTTTTCTTTTTTATTGTTCAGTATTGCTATTGCTAACGGTTGCATGGGGCAAAAAAAACAGGCAACCACGCCCATCATTTTTGAAACAGTTTGCAAAGGCGATATTAGTATTCTAAATAAAAATCTGGTGAACGATTTTGGTGAAAATTATACAATTACCAAATTAAAATATTACGTAAGTAATGTAAAGTTTGAAACCCGGGAGAAAAGAAAAACAACCGGTGACGTTAATCTGATAGATGCAGCAAAAAAGAATATTATTTCATTACCAGTAACTAATAAAAAAAACATAACGGGTATTTCTTTTTTATTAGGAGTTGACAGTATTTTAAATTGTAGCGGCGCACAGAGTGGCGCATTAGATCCCTTAAACGATATGTTTTGGACATGGAACAATGGTTATATTTTTTTTAAGTTAGAAGGAAATTCTAAGGTTTCAAAAGCAGATTTGCATAGAATCGAACACCACATCGGTGGTTTTAAAGGAAGCAATAAAACAATGAGGAAAATTTATTTACCCATAAATGAAGCTTTATTAAAAGGTAAAAAAAACTTGGTTATACAGCTTGATATCAATAAATACTGGAACGGCATAAACAAATTAAAATTGGCAGAACAACCTGTGATAGCAACACCGGGAATATTGGCAAAAAATGTAGCGGATAATTTTGATGCAATGTTTTCAATAAAAAATAATTAATAAATATTATCTCATTTGAAATTTAAAGTAACGATCTTTTTTTTCTTATTTTTCGCTGCTGCTTTATTACTTATAAGCGCAGGCAAGATATTATACGCCCCTACTCCACTTAAATTCTCAGTACCGAAAGGATTTCCAGCTCCACCAACAAATATTTTCACAAAAAACAGACTTACCCCGCAAGGTTTTGACTTAGGCAAGAAGATGTTTTACGATGCTCGCCTTAGTAAAAATGGTGAAGTAAGTTGTGCAAGTTGCCACCAACAGTTTGCGGCATTTGCAACCTACGATCATGATTTAAGCCATGGTGTAAACAACAGTTTTAGTAACAGAAACGCACCTGCACTAATAAATCTTGCATGGATGAAGGAATGGCATTGGGATGGCGGCATTAGTCATATCGAAATGCTACCGCTCTCCCCTTTGAGCGCAGCAAACGAAATGGGGGAAAAACTGGATACAGTTATTTTAAAATTAAAAGCAGATGCCAGTTATACAAGAATGTTCAAAGCAGCATTTGGAGATGCAACAATTACAACAGAACGAATGCTAAAAGCATTTGCCCAATTCACAGGCAGCCTTGTAAGTGCAGACAGTAAATACGACAAAGTAAAAAGAGGCGAAGCTACTTTTATTTTGCCCGAGCAAAAAGGATATGAAATATTTAAAGCAAACTGTAACAGTTGCCACAGAGAACCATTGTTTACTGACAATAGTTTTCGTAGCAATGGCATTATGTTAAACCGTTTTAATGATGTTGGCAGACAGGCTATTACACAGGATAAAAAAGATTCTTTAAAATTTAAAGTCCCTACGCTTCGCAACATAGCACTTACATTACCTTACATGCATGATGGACAAATAAACAGTTTAGAAAAAGTTATTACTCATTACACAACTTTAAATACAGGCATTGTAAACCTCGATCCATTACTTACAAAAAAAATAAACCTTACAGATAAAGAGCAAAAACAACTTGTACTTTTTTTATATACACTCACAGATACAAGTTTTACAAAAAATAAAAGATTTGCTCCCTGATGCAATTCATTACAAATTGTAAATTTTCTATTACTTACTTTTGAAAAAAAATAATCGTTGAGCAGCATAAAAAAATTAGCGGGAGAAACTGTGTGGTATGGCGGTAGTACCATTGCCGCAAAACTCATCAATTACTTACTCACACCATTTCTTACCTACACCCTTGCAAATAAAAGCGATTATGGTAAAATTGGTCTTATCTATGCGCTCATTCCCATTTTTAATATCATTTTTACTTACGGTTTTGAAACAGCCTATTTTCGTTTTTCAGGCAAAAAAGAAGGGAGTACAAAATTGTACAGTACTGCATTTTTATCATTGTTTTTTTCAACGATTATCCTTACCGGAATTTTATGGTTAAATAAATCATCTTTAGGCGCTATCATTGGGTTAGAAAAATTCCCGACAATTATTAAATTAATGATACTGGTTATTGCTACAGACACATTATCTGCCATACCATTTGCAAGACTAAGACAGGAAGGAAGACCTAAAAAGTTTGCTGCTGCCAAAGTTTTAGGCGTACTCGTTAATATTTTACTTACATGGTTTTTTATTGGATATTGTCCTTCGCATTACTCTGCAAACCCTGCAGACTGGTTAAGAAATGTATATGACCCTACCATTAATCCAATAACCTACGTTGTATTTGCAAACCTTGTACAATCAATTGTTACATTGGTTTTTCTATCAAAAGAAATTTTACAAATTCGTTTTAATTTCGATAGTGGTTTATGGAAGCAAATGATGATTTACTCTTTACCATTAGTGCTTGTGGGTATGGGGGGAATGATAAATGAAACGATGGACAGATTAATGTTGAACTGGTGGCTACCAGGTTCAAAGATATTTAGAGAAGAGCAGGTTGGTGTTTACAATGCGTGCTATAAATTATCAATTCTCATAACACTTTTTATACAGGCTTTTAAAATGAGTGCCGAGCCTTTCTTTTTTAAACAGGCAGAAGGTGCAAATCCGCAAAGAACTTATGCAAGGGTTATGAAATTTTTTGTGATGATTATTTCAATTATGTTTCTTGCAGTAAGTTTATTTATACCAATATGGAAATACTTTATTGGTCCAAAATATTGGGAAGGACTTTCTGTAGTACCTATTTTATTACTTGCAAATGTTTTTTTAGGTATATATTACAATCTCAGCATTTGGTATAAGCTTAGTAACAAAACAATTTACGGTGCATGGGTTACATTGATTGGCACTACACTAACTATATTAATTAATTATTTCTTTATACCAACCTATGGATTTACAGCATGTGCCTGGGCAACATTAATTTGCTATGGTAGCATGATGATCATTTCTTTTATTTGGGGGCAAAAATATTACCGCATTCCTTATGCATGGAAAAAGCTATCAGCATACATTGTCATTGTCATCTCAATATTCTTTTTACACAAAGGAATTACGCATTTTTATTACAACAAATATTTTAGTTTAGCGCTTGCAACTTTTCTGCTTCTTGTTTATTTTCGATTTCTCACATTGGTTGAGCATAAAGAATTTTCCAAACTTCCTTACATTGGAAAGTATTTTGTGCAGAAAAAATTAAATTCCGGTGCGTAAGTTTTTACTATTTGTTTTAAGGCGACCCTTATTATGGATAGCTGATCGTTATTCATCCGCACCGGAAAAGACAACAGTTTTTAAATCGCTTACAGATTTATTTAATACCGCTGAAAACGATGCCGACCAAAAAGTAAAATTAATAAATACATTCGCAGCAGATGCAAAATTTATTATTTTTAGCGACCAGCACAAAGGCGACAGAAGTGCAGCAGATGATTTTAAAATTGCAGAAACAAACTACACAACTGCATTAGAATATTATTTTCAAAATGGTTTTACTTTCATCAATTTAGGAGACAGTGAAGAGCTATGGAAATTTAGTGCTGATAAAATATTACCCGTAAATGAACTTGTTTTAAAAAGAGAATCTTCATTTCAACCTGAAAGATATTACAAAACATTTGGCAACCATGATTTGATGTGGAAAAACAAAGCAGATGTTTTTATATGGCTTAGAAAATATTTCATGCTGCCACTTATAATAAATGAAGGCATTTTAATTAAATTAAAAACTTCAAGCAGAGAATTAAAAGTTTTTTTAACTCATGGTCACCAAGGCGATACTATGAGCGATAACAATGCTTTTAGCACTTGGATTGTTGCACATTTGTGGCTTCCACTACAACGATATTTAAACATCAACATCAATACGCCAAGCAACGATTTTTCATTAAGAAATGAACACAATATAATGATGAGTGAGTGGAGTGGTGCTCAACAAAATCTGTTGCTCATCACAGGTCACACACATGTCCCGGTATTTGCATCAGGCAGATATTATAATCACCCATCTAATAAAATACCCGGTAAAGAGCAACATCTCATAAAACCATCTTATTTTAATACAGGTTGTTGCTGTTTTGATGATGGAGATATAACAGGGATTGAAATTGAAAACGGTTATATCAGGTTAATAAAATGGCACGAAGAAAACAATGCTATAGCGAGAAAAATACTGGACGAGAAACCGTTGGAAGATTTATTAAATAATTTGTGACTCAGTTTAAATATTTGAGCATTACTGCGTACAAAACTTTCTCTTCTGGTTTGGTAAAAAGTGCATCATTTGCCGAATTTAAATAATGTCTTTTAAAAGCTCCTATTGCATTTTGCAAATTCTTTACATCGTACCCAATAATTTTTAACGCATATTTTACATTAAAATCATTAGGCACAACCAAAGCCGTGGTATCGCTATACCAAAGCCCAAAACCTTTTTCCGATAATGTTTTCCAAGGGAAAAGTAAACCTGGGTCTATCTTGCGAGCAGGTGCAACATCGCTGTGCCCAATAAAATTTTCAATAGGAATATTATATTCTTTTTTTACAAAAGCTAAAACGCCCAATAAAGTATTTATTTCTGCTGTTGAAAAACTATCAATACCATTGTTATCAATTTCAATCCCGATGGAATTTGAATTTACATCCGTAACATTCCCCCATTTACCAGCCCCTGCATGCCACGCCCGTAAATAATCATTCAGCATATGGTGCAATGTTCCGTCTTTACATATTACATAATGTGCACTTACCTGTGTTGCAGGTTTTATAAAAGTTTGAAGCGTCTGTTCACAACTGTTTTGCGCTGTATAATGAATGATGACGGTGTTTGGTTTTCGCATACCAAAATTGGTTGTGCCAACCTGGTAAATCGGTCTCTTTAAAGAATCTGCTTTTATAGAATCTGCAGGCGATGCACTTATTATTTTTGCAAATGACCTGGTTTTTTCTTTGTAAATTTTATTGGTGGCTGAGTATGGTTTGGGGGAGCAGGAAATAAATATTATGATAGCAAGTAAACTTAAAAACACTTTCATATAAAAATATTAAGGACATCTTATTTTATTAAAAGTATGCTTTTCTTCAAAATTTAATGCATGAGGATATTTAAAAACGGCTGAATCATTTTTCATCATAATATCACCGTAACCTTCTGCAAAAGTATCTCCGTTAATTTTCAAAATTATCTGTCTTACAGATGTTTTCCCTTCGGACATAAATGTATACCATCCTTCTGCACGGTTACCTTTTACAGCTAAACTTACATTACCGGTGTTGCTGTCTTTTTCTTTTCTTTTATAAACAAGAGAGCCGGTTATAGAATCCCCTTTTTGTTCAATATGCATAAGTGCGGTATCATTGCTTATTACCATCCTGTAACAACCTGCCAGTTTATTATTTTGTATAATTCCGGTGCTGTCTTTATTTTCTATAACAGTCTCTGTTTTTTTAGAAGTATTTTCTTCGCTTTGATTGCACGCACATAAGAATGAAGACAGAACGACTATTGATAAAATAATTTTCATAAAGTATTTTTTATATCCTTGAAAGAATAACAATTATGGCAAAATACGGCACATACTTTGAGAATAACAATAATAAATTAAATATTATGGAAACAACAAACCAACCAGTCAGTAATGAAGACGGTTCGCTTATTACACCTGCAGAAAAAGCAATGCTTGATGAAATATTAAACAATGATCCACTTTCCAATGATGATACTCGTTTAAGAAATGCCCAACTTGATAACACAGACAATGATGGAGATTTATTGAATGAACTTAGTTCGGCAGACGATGCTACCGGCGAAGATTTAGACATACCGGGCTCTGGCCTTGATGATGCAGATGAAGCAATTGGCGAAGAAGACGAAGAAAACAATGGCTACAGCCAGGCTGATACAGATTAACAAAAGGAGCGAAAAATTTCGCTCTTTTTGTTTGTATCATTATTTATTATTTTTAAGTTGATGCAATCACTATACTTGCTTAATTTATCCCATTGTCGAAGTCCTTTTCATAAACGAACTCTCCGTTAAGTGCTGGCCTTCAGCAAATTCTTCAATCATTTTTTTATTAAAAGCCGGCAAATCTTCCGGGGTACGACTTGTAACCAATCCTCTGTCTGTTACCACTTCTTTATCTTCCCATATTACGCCGGCATTTTTAAGATCAGTTTTTAACGATGGGTAAGAAGTCATATTTCTTTCAGCAAGCATGCCGGTTTCAATTAATAACTGGGGTGCGTGGCAAATAGCAGCAATTGGTTTCCCGGTTTCTAAAAAGTGCTGAGCAAAATCCACATAAGCTTTTTCGGTTCGCATCTTATCTGGGTTCATAACGCCGCCCGGTATCATGAGGGCATCGTAATCTTCGGGGTTTGCGTTGCTTAAACTTACGTCGGCATTTATTTCTAAATCCCAATGGTCATGATCCCATCCTTTTACAACATCCTGTTGAGATATAATATGAACCGTCGCACCGGCTTCCTCTAAAGCTGATTTTGGAGACGTAAGTTCTATCTGTTCAAAGCCATTGTCTGTAAGGATGGCGATTTTTCTATTTGTAAGTATATTCATAAATGGTTTTGTATTTTTAGTCCAAAACGTGTTCCAGAATTTTAACTCCTCATTTTGAGACAGTAAAACATTAAAGAAAATGAATAAAGTAAAAAATTCCACAAAATTAAACTCACTTTATATTTATCTTCTATCTTTAGTGTTGATAATAACGGCACTATGATAAAAACTGATACATTTTTTGACGACATATTTAAAAGGGCCAAAGAGAATTCTATTCTTTTAATGGACGATACAGGCGAAATCTTTGATGTAAACAAAGGCTTTTTAAGTGCTTTTGGTTACAGTAAAAAAGATTTACTGGGAAAGAATTTTGAAATGCTTTTTACCCCTAAAGACAACAAAGAAAATAAACCTTCACTTGAGGTAAAAAGAACTTTATCTACCGGGTCTTCCAGCGATAATAATTATTTGTTAAACAAAGAAGGTGTGCCGATATGGGTTTTAGGAGAATCGATATTGGTGAAAAATGATGAAGGTGAAAAATCAATCATCAAGATAATTCAAAATATAAATACCCAAAAAAAACTTGAAGGGTTTTTAATTGAAAGCGATGAATTTATAAATACTGTTTTTGATTCTGTTCAGGATGCGGCAATTGTAATACTAAATTCAGAATTACGTATCCTCAGAACGAACAAAATATTTTTAAGTTTGTTTAAATTAACCAAAGCAGATGTAAATGAAATACAGCTTTTAAAAATAAAAAACGGCTTTTGGAAAACTCCTGAAATTAAAAAACAAATCACCGATATATTGGTAACAAAAACTGTAATGAAGAATGTTCCATTTAAATATAAAAACGGACTTGCAAAAACAAAAGATTTACTAATCACATCCAAACTGATGGAAAATGAGGGCATCGGAAGAACCATATTACTTGTAATAAAAGTGAAGTAGCCTTTATGTTTATTTATATTATTCTTCTGTATTCTTTTATGGCTTACTGTTTGTAGTTTTTGTTAGAAAAATTATATGCCTGAAGGTCCATCCTTAATTATTGTAAAAGAAAATATTTCCAATTTTATTGGGAGTAAAATAATTGCTGCAAATGGTTATGCAGATATTGACTACAGTCTACTCGAACAAAAGAAAATTACAGCTATACAAACCTGGGGCAAACGTTTATTTATATGTTTCAAAGAAATAAACATTGAAATTCATTTCAGGATGTTTGGCAGTTATTTAATTAACGAACGAAAGCCAAAAATAAATGCCAAATTAAGTCTGCAGTTTGCCAAAGAAGAACTTAACTTTTATGTGGTTGATGTGAAACTTATAAAAGATATTTCCATTTATGATAAGGAAGTGGATGTGATGAGTGAGGACTGGAATACTGCAAAAGCAATAAAGAAATTAAAAGCAATTCCGGATACTAAAATATGTGATGCGTTGTTGGACCAACAGATATTTTCCGGCGTGGGCAACATTATAAAAAATGAAGTGTTGTGGCGGGCAAAACTTCACCCGAAAACCACGATTAAAAATATCACTCCTTTAAAATTTAAAAGCCTAATGAAGGAAGTGGTGGATTATCCCTTAGAATTTTTACAATATAAGAAAGAAGGAACACTTGCTAAACACTGGAAAGCCTACAACCAAAAAGTATGCAGCCGTTGTAAAAATAAAATAGAAAAGAGCTATGTGGGCAAGGGTAAGCGGGCATCTTACATCTGTGCGTATTGCCAAAAATTAAAAATATAAATTTCCTTATATAGAAATGTTTTGGCTTATTCTTTGATTTTGTTATATAAAAAGTTTATGGCAACTACTAAAAAAGCTGCTCCAAAAAAAGCAGCAACAAAGAAGAAAGGAGCAACAAAGAAAAAAGCAGATCCATGTTGGGATGGATATGAACAAATAGGCAGCAAAAAGAAAGCAGGCAAAACGGTTCCTAATTGTGTTCCCGAAAAATAATTTAGGGAGATAAAAGTTGAAAAAAGTTTTTATTGCTGAGCCTAGCCCTGATGGGCAGTAGTAGCCCATGCACAAATAAATTTTAATTTATAAAACTACTTGCGTGCATGGCTACTACAGACAGCAGGATACAAATGTTGAAAAAAGTTTCCACTGTTCATGCTCCTCCTTTGGCGGACAAGTTCCAAAACCATATAGTCAATTACATATTTCTTCTGTATTGCCCGCCGACACTATACAATGCATTGGTTATTTCACCGAGCGAACAATGCTTTACCGTTTCCATTAACTCTTCAAAAAGATTGCCGTTGGCTATGGCTATTTCCTGCAAACGCACCAACATAGCAGCACTTTTTTCTTTGTGCCTTTCTTTAAATGCGTTGAGCATCGTTATTTGTAATTCTTTTTCTTCGGTGGTAGATCGTATAACTTCTGCAGGTAAAATGGTGGGCGAACCGTTTTTGTTTAGGAATGTATTTACCCCAACAATAGGAAACTCACCGGTGTGTTTCAGTGTTTCGTAATACAAACTTTCTTCCTGTATTTTATTACGCTGGTACATTCTTTCCATAGCACCGAGCACGCCGCCACGTTCTGTAATTCTTTCAAACTCCGCCAGCACAGCCTGTTCTACGAGGTCAGTCATTTCTTCAATTAAGAAAGATCCCTGGTTTGGATTTTCATTTTTAGCAGTACCCAACTCCCTGTTTAT
>JBBRPX010000120.1:0-10992 GCA_038227505.1 Chitinophagales bacterium | reverse complement strand
TCAATTTCAAGCTGATGGTTGCCTAGAGTTTCTCCGTTTGCTGAAACTTCTTCGGTGTTCCATTCACCCTGGGTAAATTTATAACTAAGCGTGCCTTTTGGAATATCTTTTAAAATAATTTCCCATCGGTTAGAATCTAATTTTTGAAGTGCATACTTAGTTTCACCGGGATTCCAACTATTAAATGCACCTGTTATAAAAATCTTTGCAGCTCTTGGCTGAGATAAATCATTTACAATTATTCTTACATTGTTTTGGCTGTAAATATTTGAATAAAAAAACAAAAAAGCAACGTAAAAAAGTTTATGCATCAAAAAAGCGGAATGTTATTTAAATGGATATTAGTTAATCGGTTTATTAGCCATTCATAATGCCATCGGTAAGCCTCATATAAAGTGTACGAAGTTTAGGATACTCAGTTAGCAACCGTAAGTGTTTATCGAGTGTTGTTATATCTCCTCTAACAGCCGGCCCTGTTTGCATACTAAGCGGGGAATGGTTTTGCACTCTTGCAGCTGTTTGTTTTATTAGTGGAAGCAATAAATTAAAGTCAACTTTTTCATCTATGCAGAATTTTTCAGCCACACTAAAAAGATAATTGGTAAAGTTATTTACAATTACGGCTGATGCATGAAGCCTGAGCCGCTGCTCAGCATTTTGAATGGTGACTGTTTTACTTAACGTACCTGCAAATGTTTTTATAAATTCTATGGTCTCCTCATTGTTCCCCTCAATTAAAAAAGGAATTTCCGGCACAATTTCCATTTCTTTCCTCAATGTTTGTAAAGGATACAATACGCCAAAATTTTTCGACATATTTTCCAATACTCCCATACCGCAAGACCCTGCTGTATGAACGACAGGTACTGATCCAAAATCTAAATTATTAATAGCCTCAGGCAGCGAATTGTCAGACAGCGCAACGATTACGAGATCAGCATCTTTACCTGGCAGTTCATCAAAATTTACTTTGTAACATTTAAATTCTTTCGCAAACTCTTCTCCCGCAATTTTATTTCGAGTAATTACTTGTTTAATGGTATGGCCTTTTTCTTCGCAAAGTCTTGCCAACACAGTTGCTACATTACCACTACCAACAAAAGTTATATTCATTAAATTATTTAAAAGTCTACAAAGTGAATAAATACAAACAAAAGAGTTGTAAATATATTGAAAGTACTTTAGTTAAAACAACCTAATAGGTACAATAAAATCATTTTAATGAGCGTATTTTTAATTTTCATTTAATATTGCACAAACTTTGCTCCTCGTAAATTCGTAAAGTTTAATATTTAAAGATTGGGTAAAACGGGTTATCAGATATATAAAAATAATATGGCAAAGAATTTATTGATAGTGGAGTCTCCTGCAAAAGCAAAAACCATTGAAGCGATTCTTGGAAAAGATTTCGAAGTAAAAAGTTGCTTTGGGCATATTAGAGATCTGGAGAAAAATGATATGGGCATAGATGTAAACAACAATTTTGTTCCTAAATATATCATCCCTGCAGAGAAAGACAAAGTGGTGAAAGACTTAATAAGTGCCGCAAAAAAATCCGATGAAGTTTGGCTTGCATCGGATGAGGACCGGGAGGGAGAAGCGATTAGCTGGCATTTGGCTGAGGTTTTAAAACTTGATCCTAAAACAACCAAGCGCATCGTTTTTCATGAAATTACAAAGCCGGCAATACAAAAAGCGGTAGCTAACCCTCGGCTAATAAATATGAATCTTGTTAATGCACAACAGGCAAGAAGGGTTGTTGACAGGATAGTAGGTTTTGAATTAAGCCCCGTACTTTGGAAAAAAATTGGTATGCAAGGCGGTTTAAGTGCAGGTCGTGTACAAAGCGTAGCTGTAAAATTGATTGCTGAAAAAGAAAGAGAAATAAACCAGTTTACCGCCGTAAGTAGTTTTAAAATTGAAGCTTTGCTTGGTGCTACTGACCTTAACGAGCGAACACTACATTTTAAAGCCGAAGGCGCAAAATTTGATCAGCAAACAAATGCCGAACAATTTTTACAATCTTGTATTGGTGCAAATTATACTGTAAAAGATATTCAGGTAAAACCCGGCAAACGTACACCTGCAGCGCCATTCACAACATCTACACTACAACAGGAAGCCAGCAGAAAACTTGGCTACGGCGTAAGTAAAACCATGTTGCTTGCACAAAAATTATACGAGAGTGGTAAGATAACTTATATGAGAACTGATAGCGTAAACCTTGGCGAAACAGCCATGGATGCTATTAAAAAAGAAATAAACAGCAGCTTTGGCGCTACATATTTACAGGTAAGAAAATATAAAAATAAAAACGAAAGTGCACAGGAAGCACATGAGGCAATTCGACCAACTTACATGGATGCACGTGTGGTTGCAGACCAGGATTTGAATCGTTTATACGAATTAATATGGAAACGTACCATTGCTTCGCAGATGAGCGATGCAATTTTTGAAAAGACAACTGCAAAAATTGAAATAAGTGCCAATAAACAAGAATTGAGCGCAAGCGGCGAAGTGTTGAAATTTGACGGTTTTTTAAAAGTGTATTTAGAAAGCACAGATGATGAAGAGGAAAATGAAAATGAGGAAGGTGAAAGCAGATTACCGAATTTAACTGTAGGGCAAAAACTTGCCTTTAGAGAAATGACAGGATCAGAAAGGTTTACCAGACCTGGCGCACGTTACACAGAAGCATCGCTTGTTAAAAAGTTGGAAGAATTGGGTATTGGTAGGCCGAGTACCTATGCACCAACTATATCTACCATTGTAAAAAGAAACTACGTTATAAAGAAAGATAAAGAGCCAATAAAAAGAACAGTAAGATTGGTTACTTTAAAAAACGATGTAATTACCAAAACTTCATCTGAAGAAAACACAGGTGCAGAAAAAGGAAAATTATTTCCGACTGATTTAGGACTGGTGGTTACCGATTTTTTAAGCGAACATTTTAAAAGAGTAATGGATTATTCTTTTACGGCGAATATTGAAGAAGAATTTGATGCCATTGCTGAAGGGAAAATGGTATGGAATAAAATGGTTGGGGACTGGTACACACCTTTTCATTTAGGTGTTGAACATACATTGGAAACGGCTGAGAGAGCAAAAGGCGAAAGGATTTTAGGCACAGATGAAGCAACTGGAAAACCAATTAGTGCCCGCATGGGTCGCTTTGGCCCAATGGTACAAATCGGTGCACAAACAGATGAAGAAAAGCCAAGATTTGCAAAACTTACAGCACAGCAAAGTATAGAAACAATAACGCTGGAAGAGGCGTTGGATTTGTTTAAAGTTGGTGCGCCATTGGGTGAGTATGAAGGACAGGATGTAACAACTGGCATTGGCAGATTTGGCCCTTACATCAAATTTGGTGATGCCTTTATTTCTATGCCAAGAGGCGAACAGCCTGCAACTGTTGACATAAACCGAGCTATAGAAATAATAGAAGCAAAAAGAGTGGAAGACGCACCTATTGCTCATTATGAAGAAAAACCGATAACAAAGGGTAAGGGCAGATTTGGTCCATTTATAAAGTGGAATGATATCTATATAAACATTCCCCGGGCATATAATTTTGATACCCTTACTCAACAGGATTGCAATGACTTAATAGAAAAAAAGTTAGAGAAAGAATCAAACCGTATCATTCAAAATTGGCCGGAAGAAAAGATAACATTGGAGAACGGGCAATGGGGGCCAATCATCAAGTTTAATAAAAAGAAACTAAAAGTAATTGGCGGCGGTGTCAATGGAAAATATTCAGCAGACGAACTTGCGGTTATAGATTTGGACAGTATTAAAAAGATGATACTCACGCAAGATCCAAAAGCTTTTGACAAAAAAGCTCCGGCTAAAAAGAAAGCTGCATCAAAATCAGCCAACAAAAAAGCTGCACCTAAAAAAGCAGCTGCCAGAAAAAAATAATGCTGTCTCTGCAATATATTTTAACCAAAGATGACTACATCAGTTTTTATGTACAGATTTTTTGGGAAGAAGGTAAAAAGAAGCGCAGGCTTAATTTTTTAAAACAGGGAGGTTTTTTAATTGCATTTTTAATTGTACTTTATTTTGCGGGTGGCATGGGCACGTTTAATAATTTTTCCATTGCTATTTACGCATTCATTTTTTTATCTACATTGCTTCCTATCTTAAGCGGCAAAGCATCTGTTATTAGGAGTGCTGAAAAAATTAATGAAAATCCTGAAAACAGTTCGTTGTTTACTCAATACTATTTTACCGCTACAGACAGTGAATTAATTATTAAAAACAGTTTTACGGAAACCAAATATTTCTGGAAAGCTATCATAAAGAAAACAGAAACAAATACACATTATTTCTTATTCGAAAATTCTTTGCAGGCAATTATTATTCCTAAAAGTGCTTGTAAAAGTGAACAAGAAAAATTAGCTTTGAGTAAAATTCTTTCCAGAAATTTATCGATAGAAGCGGAATTTAACCAAATACTAAGCTGATGCAGGAAAATAAAGAAATAAAAGCCCTCCTGAAACTTATTGACGATCCTGATGAAATCGTTTATGAAACGGTCAGCAATAAAATAATTTCATTTGGAAAAGATATTATTCCAAACCTAGAGAATTACGACGAATCCATTACCAATACTGCGCTTCACGACAGGATAGATACCCTTATAAAAAGACTTCATTTTCAAGATACAAAAGAAGATTTTGAAAAATGGTCCGGTGGTACTGCTGACTTACTTGCCGGTTGTTTGTTGCTTTCAAAATATGTTCATCCATCGATGGATTCAACAGTCATTTTTAAAGAAATAGAAAAATTAAGAAGAAATATATGGCTCGAAATGAACAGTTATTTAACTCCAATGGAACAAATAAATGTTATTGGGAGCATTGTGTATAATTATTACAAGCAAAAAGGAATAGAAATTATTTATGATAGTGAGGACGGTTTTCTCTTAAATAAAGTGCTGGAATTGCGCAAGGGCAATGCATTTGGAAACGGAACACTTTTATTAATACTTTGCGGATTATTAGATGTTCCGGTTTATGCTATAAATATTCCCAAGCAGTTTATCCTTGGTTATTTTGATCAGCATTACGATATATTAAATCCAAAAGGCCATGCCTCCGAAAAAATAAAATTTTACATAGATCCTGTAAACGGGCAAATGTACTCTCATAAAGATGTAGAGAACTATTTTAAAAAAATGTCTATCCCTCCTACCTCTGCATTTTTTAAACCTTTTAATAATAGGGCTATTATGGTTTTATTGTTACAGGAACTAAAAAAGTGTTCTGAAAGCAATGCGCAATATTTAAAAATGGAAGAAATTGATTCTCTCATAAAAATGATGGAAGTATGATTTACCATATTACAAACAAACAGCACTGGCAGGCGGCCGAAGAGAAGGGTTTTTTTGATGAACCTTCTTTGCAAATAGAAGGATTTATACACAATAGCACAGAAGCACAGGTGCCTGGTGTTTTAGAAAGATATTACAAGGGTAAAACAAACCTGTTATTATTGCATATTGATGAAACTAAATTAGAAGCAGAGTTAAAATACGAATTGGCGCCCTCTGTCAATGAAATGTTCCCGCATGTATTTGGAACAATAAATTTAAATGCTGTTGTAAAAACTACTAATTTATGATTTCTTGGGAAGACTTTGAAAAAATTGATATACGCACTGGTACTATAATTGAAGCGATACCTTTTTTAAAAGCAAAAAAGCCTGCTTATAAACTTAAAATAGACTTTGGAAAAGAGGGGACAAAAAACTCATCCGCACAAATAACAACGCTTTACCAACCAAATGAATTAATCGGCAAACAAATTATTGCTGTCATAAATTTCCCCCCAAAACAAATTGCAGATTTTATGAGTGAGTGCCTTGTACTTGGGGTCTACAATGAGCACAAAGATGTTATTTTGTTGCAGCCAGAAGCGCAAACAGGTAACGGGCATAAAATTGGTTGAGGAAATTCTTTCGTACTTTTCGTTATAGGTTGTCTTCCGTTTATCGTCACTTTTCAATATCTTATTTCATACTATCGCTGCCAAAAGAAAACGGTAAAAGTTGTACAGCGCTTTCAATAATTATTACTTTGCCCTCCATGCCTGACAATATTAGTCTCATTGGTTGTCCTGTACGCTCTTCATATTCTGCAAGGCTTTGCCGGCACATGCCACACGGAGAAATTGGTCTGTCGCTGTCGCCATTGCGGGAAAGATTATTATAACTTATGGCCATTGTTTTTATTGGTACATCGGTTTGTAGCATACTTGCAGATGCAAGCAATACTCGTTCTGCACA
This sequence comes from Chitinophagales bacterium, assembly GCA_038227505.1. Classification (GTDB taxonomy): domain Bacteria; phylum Bacteroidota; class Bacteroidia; order Chitinophagales; family Chitinophagaceae; genus Ferruginibacter. The sequence goes on along the minus strand of JBBRPX010000120.1, from coordinate 4,698 downwards.
GATCCCTACCGGGTAAGATGCATTTTCTTGATTGGTACCATATACTTTTTCTCCATTGTTAAATAGCGCTGCAGCCCCTACCAAAAAATTACTGTAAGGAGCATAAGCTTTTTGGGTTGTTTTTCTTGCTTCTTCCATTAAAGCTGCATCTTCCTTATTAAGCTGGCTCACATTATCATACACTTCAAAACCAAAACTATGTTGTTTCTTCATTTTTTATTTATATAGTTATAATCATTTCTACGGCATTTATTACAAACTTTTAGCCAAATAAAAATGAAAAAATAATTGAGACAAAAAATCCTCTCGGCATATAGCTGAGAGGATTTCGTTATTTTAAAGTTATGTATTTTTTTATTATTTGATACTATTAAATATTCTTTTCCATCGTGGTCCACCTTCCCAGCTAAACCATATGAGAGATGCTTTTCCTACCACATGGTCTTCGGGCACAAAACCCCAATATCTGCTGTCAAGAGAATTGTGCCTGTTGTCTCCCATCATCCAAAAATAATTCATCTTAAAAGTGTAAGAAGTTGCAGTAATACCATTTATAAAATACTGACCATTTCTATTCTCAAATTTATTGCCTTCGTATACTTCGATACATCGTTGGTAACGAATTAAATTATCTGGTGTTAATTGAATGGTAGAACCTTTTTGCGGTATCGTTAGCGGACCATAATTGTCAGCAGACCAATGGTTAGCTGTATCATAATAAGGAAAAAGTTGTTTATCAGGCGACATAATATAATCCGTGATAGAATACCCGGCTGGGAGTTTTAATTTCGTTTTTTCTTCGTTGGTAATATTTACCAGCCAATTCGATTGATCAATTTGTCGTACGTCATATTGATCCATACGGGCATAAATGCCAATTGCAGAAAGTGTTCCTTTATCTAGATAACTATTAGCCGGCGTAGTCATTATTGAATATCTCTCTGATTGCGGAAATGAAGGAGACTGCTCCCCATTTACCATCACTTTTCCGTTTACAACCTGCAACACGTCGCCTCCAACAGCCACGCATCTTTTTATAAAATTTTCTCTTTTATCAACCGGTCTTGTTATAATATCGGAGCCATATCTGTTCCATGTTTCTTCCCGTCCGATTTCTCTTACTTCTTGGTAATAGGTTACCTGGCTGCCAAACTGTTGCTGACCATCTACAATCGGGTCATTTATTAAAGTATCATTTACAGGAAAGTTAAAAACGACCACGTCGTTTCTTTTCACCGGGGTCGCCAACCACCTTGTATAAGGAATATGAATTGCTTCTGTATAAGATTTTACAGGGACAAATGGCATGGTATGGTGCACAAAAGGCATTGCGATTGGTGTGTTCGGAATTCGAGGACCGTATGAAAATTTACTTACAAACAAAAAGTCGTTCACCAATAAAGTCTTTTCCATTGAAGGTGTTGGAATAGTATACGCTTCAAAAACAAAAGTGCGGATGATGGTGGCTGCTACCACAGCAAATGCAGCAGCATCAATCCACTCCCTTGTGCCGGATTTTTTATAATTGTCTACCACTTTTTTACCCGCATATCTTTCATTTGCAGAAAAACCTAAATATGGGAAATATAAAAAAGGCAGAAATACTGCCGCTGCATGATGCCCTAAGCCAAACCGACCAAAATATTCTGTAAATTTTATGGTAATCCAAATAGTAATAAAAGTGCCAGCCACCGGAATAAATTGAACAAAAAACCACCATTTTGGTAACTCCATTTTCTCTACCATGCACCAGGTATTATAAAAAGGAACGAGCGCTTTCCAAGATTCTATGCCTGCTTTTTTAAACATTCCATACATTCCAACATGCCAGCCTATAGTAGCTACGATAAAAATTATCCAACCAATACTCATAAACAGTTTTTTATTAACTTCAAAAGTAATATTTGAAAATTACAATAGAAGAGATTTAACATTTAAATAGTTAGCAGATTTAGCTCCATCAAGGGGCCGCATAGGTTTTTACATCGTCTGCAGTTATAGTTTTGCCGCCCATTATTATCAGGCGTTCAATAACATTGCGTAGCTCTCTTATATTGCCACCCCAATTATAGCTTTTTAAAATAGCCATTGCATCTTTGTCAATTTCTTTTTTCGGTTGCCCATATTCCGCCGCAATTATTTTTGTAAAATGTGCTGCAAGTTTTGGAATATCATCCTGTCTTTCTTTTAAAGATGGCACATGAATGATAATCACACCAAGCCTATGGTAAAGATCCAGTCTAAAGTTTTTCTCGTCAACTTCTTTTAATAAATCTTTATTGGTAGCAGCTACAACTCTTACGTCCACACTTATATCTTTATCTGCTCCAACTCTTGTTATTTTTCCTTCCTGCAGCGCACGCAATACTTTTGCCTGAGCATTCAAACTCATATCGCCTATTTCATCCAAAAATAAAGTACCACCATTTGCCTGTTCAAATTTTCCAATCCTTTGCTTTATGGCAGATGTAAAAGATCCTTTCTCATGGCCGAATAATTCACTCTCAATTAATTCTCCCGGGATTGCTGCGCAGTTTACTTCCACCATTGGACCTGAACTTCGGTTGCTTTTTTCGTGTATCCATCTTGCAACCAATTCTTTGCCAACACCATTTTCACCAGTTATTAGTACTCGGGCATCTGTGGGTGCAACTTTTTCAATGGTATGTTTTATTTTTTCAATGGCAGGGCTATCACCTACCATATCTATCATTTTATTTACTTTACGCTTTAGCACTTTCGTTTCTGCTGTAAGGTTAGTTCGGTCTATTGCGTTGCGGAGTGTAATGAGCAATCTATTAAGATCGGGCGGTTTGCTGATATAATCAAATGCACCTTTTTTTACCGCATCTACGGCTGTTTCCAGGTTGCCATGTCCACTTATCATTACAATAGGAATATCAGCATTAATAGCTTTCGCTTTTTCTAAAAATTCTATCCCGTCAATTTTGGGCATTTTGATATCGCAGAGTACAACATCGTAATTTTTTAACGCAAATTTCTTTAATCCCTCTTCACCGTTGGCCGCTTCTTCAATGGTGTAACCTTCAAAACTTAAAATTTCTGAAAGTGTTTTTCTAATTGCCTTCTCATCATCAATAATTAATATATCTGCCATTTTTAAATTTTATTTACAATGTTAAAAATACTATTAAAAATTATGTATTTGCTTCCTTCTTTATTTCAGCAATAATATTTTCAGATCGAACCTGTTAAAGCAAACCATTTTGTACTGGCACTTTCTTATCTTTAAAATAAAAAAATGAACCGTAAGCATTTTATTAGGATAAGTTCTTTTGGGTTGTCAGCTTTATCAATTCATAAGGCCAATGCTTTCACAATGGCCCTAAGTATGCCAATTGTAATTTCAACATGGGATAGTGGCATGGCGGTAAATGCAGCTGCATGGTCTGTTTTAGAAAAAGGTGGGCGTGCACTAGACGCAATAGAAGTTGGCGCAATTTCAATTGAAAATAAAATTGATTGTTGTGTTGGTTTGGGCGGATATCCTGATCGAGATGGCATAGTAACGTTAGATGCATGTGTGATGGATGAGTATTCAAATTGTGGCGCCGTTGCAGGGTTGGAAGATATAAAACACCCAATATCTGTTGCAAGAAAAGTAATGGAAAATACGCCACATGTTTTATTGGTAGGTAATGGAGCACAACAATTTGCATTGGAAAATGGATTTGCAAAAGAGCCTAAAATTTTATCCAAAGATGCACAAAATGCCTATAAAGATTGGTTAAAGAAAAGCAATTACAAGCCAGAAGTAAACATTGAAAACAAAAAGAACTTCGGTGGCCCGTTTGCCCCTACTTTTTTTGATGATGGCACACCCAACCACGATACAATGGGGTTATTGGCGATGGATAAAAAAGGAAATATGAGTGGAGGCGTTACTACAAGTGGCATGGCTTTTAAAGTTCATGGCAGAGTAGGTGATTCACCCATAATTGGTGCAGGATTATTTGTTGACAATGAAATTGGCTGTGCAACAAGCAGTGGTGTGGGCGAAGAAGTAATTCGCATCTGCGGTACACACTTGGTAGTAGAATTTATGCGCCAGGGTTATAGTCCTGAAAACGCCTGCCGAAAGGCCGTAGAGCGAATCGTAAACAGAGACAAGGCTAAAGCTAAAACATTACAGGTAGGCTTTTTAGCTATGAATAAAAAAGGGGAACATGGTGCTTATGCCATACAAAAAGGATTTGTGTACAGTTTAAAAACTGCCACGGATAATAAAATTGTAGCATCAAAATTCATCATTGATTAAATCATTTATCGGCTATAAATAATAAAGTTATTTCATTGAAATATATACTTGAAACAATTGCCTTTAGTTTACGAAGTTGTTCACTAGCACAAACTGCCGGGGCCAACAGAATTGAATTGTGCGATAACCCAGGAGAAGGTGGCACCACTCCATCGTACGGATTTATAAAAGCCGCAAGGCAAGTTTTAACCATTGATTTATTCCCTATTGTACGTCCACGAGGTGGCGATTTTTTGTATACCGAAGAAGAATTTGAAATAATGAAAGCTGATGTACAAGTTTGTAAAGACCTTGGATGTGACGGAGTTGTTTTTGGATTGTTAAACGAAGACGCTTCGATTGATAAAGTAAGATGCAAAGTTTTAGTACAGCTTGCATATCCGATGAGTGTTACTTTTCAGAGAGCATTTTATAGAGTT
>JBBRPX010000119.1:0-11030 GCA_038227505.1 Chitinophagales bacterium | reverse complement strand
GTCCATATTTTTTTGTTTATTGGAAACACCATATCCCATGCAAGTCCGGTTACAATAAGTACACAACCTGCCACAAATAAACCGTTGAGCATTTCCTGCGTTTTACCTTTTTGTAAAATGTAATTACCTGCGAGGTAACCAAATATTACCTGCACAATTGCGGCAAAGGTATTCATCAAGCCTTCGGGGTCAAACGCCACACCTTCTCCTTTGTACATATGCGATTCGCCTAAAATACTTTTATCTACTGCTGTACCAAACCAACCTGCTAAACTAAACGGATCTGTGGGATTTGCTATCACACATAAAAACCAGTAAGCAAATAATAAAAAAGCACCGGCAATAAATGCACCTCTTACTTTAAAATAATGTACAATTACAGATGCAAAAAAATAACACAGGGCTATGCGTTGCAGCACACCAAATATTCTAAGTGTTTCAAAAGGCTTTGCTACAATATTTCCGGCATCATCATATTTAATAAAAGGAAACCAGTTTAAAAATAATCCTATAAAAAAAATGAGCAGTGTGCGCTTAACTATTTTATACCAGAAAGCTTTTTCGCCCGCCGCTTCAAGCTTTGGCATTACAAAAGCCATGGCATTGCCCACAGCAAATAAAAAGAATGGAAATACCAGATCAGTGGGTGTGCAACCGTGCCATGGTGCATGTTCCAGCGGTGGATAAATGTACCCCCACGAGCCCGGGTTGTTAACAAGTATCATAAGTGCTACCGTGGCACCTCTAAAAACATCAAGTGAGTAAAAGCGTTGATTCATAGGTTAACCTTTAATGCAATGGCGTTAATTATTGCATCAAGGTAAATGATAATGTTCTTATAAAAAACAGGTAGCGTTTGATTTTATAGTTTAAAAACTTACTTTCGGTTTTCTAATATTCAAATTGATACTGACTTCCATAAAAATTATTTATGTCGCCATACCTTCTTTTGTCGTTCGTTGTAGGATATTTTATTTTGTTGCTGATCGTAGCTTGGTACACCAGCAAAAATTCAAACAACGAATCTTTTTTTATTGGTAATAAAAACAGTAACTGGATGTTGGTGGCATTTGGTATGATAGGTACATCATTATCTGGTGTTACGTTTGTGAGTGTGCCCGGAGGAGTTGGCAAAGAATCATTCGCATATTTTCAGATTGCAATTGGTTATCTCATTGGTTATTTCGTAGTTGCTTATGTGCTACTGCCATTGTATTACAGGCTAAATCTAACTTCGATATACAATTATTTGAGTGGAAGGCTCGGCGTAAAATCTTACAAAACCGGTGCTTCATTTTTTATATTAAGCAGAACCCTTGGCGCTACCGCAAGATTGTACCTTGTGGTTAAAATTTTGCAGGATGCAATTCTTTCACAATTTGGCGTACCATTTTGGGTCACGACTCTTATCATTTTGATAATGATCTTAATTTATACTTATGAGGGAGGTGTAAAAACAATTGTATTTACTGATACTTTGCAAACAACTTTTATGTTGACTGGTTTAGTGGTTTGTGTGATTTATATTTTAAATACAATGGATCTTAATTTGTTTTCTGCTTTGGATGCAATGAAAGATAAAGGTTACTCAAAAGTGTTTTTTACAGATCCTGATAGTAAATTGTTTTTTGTAAAACAAATTCTGGCGGGCGCTTTTATAACCATTACCATGACGGGTATGGATCAGGAGATGATGCAAAAAGCAATTTCTGTAAAACGGTTGGGCGATTCTCAAAAAAATATTATTAGCCTTTCAATAATTCTTGTATCAGTGTTGTTGTTGTTTCTTTTTTTAGGCGGCTTATTACATTTGTATGGAACACAACAGGGCGTTACGGTTACTGGTGATAAATTGTTCCCGGAGCTTGCATTACACCACATGCCACCCATCGTTTCTGTCATTTTTATCATTGCATTAATTTCTGCTTTGTTCCCCAGTGCCGATGGTGCTATTACTGCGCTTACCTCATCAATTTGTATCGATATTATTGGCATGCAGCGCAGAACAGATATGGATGAAGCGGCTAAGAAGAAACTCAGACAGAGAATACATTTAATGGTAGCTTTTGTATTTTTATTATTTGTGTTGGTTTTTTATAAAGTGAACAACCCAAGTATGATTGGCGTTATTCTTAAAGTGGCTGCATATACCTACGGACCTTTATTAGGTTTGTTTACGTTCGGTATAATTACAAAAAGAAACGTTCATGATCACCTTGTTCCATTTGTTTGTATTGCAGCACCGCTAATTTGTTTTTTTGTTGATAAATTTCAGAAAGAATTATTGGGTGGTTTACAAATAGGTTCAGAACTTTTGTTGCTAAATGGTTTTTTAACATTTATTGGTCTGTTAATAATATCTAAAAAAACGCAACCTCAAATTGCATAAGAATGGAAATTATTAACTCCAAAGCGGATGTATATACAGAGCAATTTTCAAGCCCACATGATGCATTATTGCAACAGGTTTTAGATGAAACAAATGCTACACATCCTCATGCACATATGGTTAGCGGTGCTGTGCAAGGAAAATTTTTACAGATGATAAGCTGTATGCTAAAGCCGTTGAAAGTATTGGAAATAGGCACTTTTACGGGCTTCAGTTCTTTGTGCCTTGCTGCAGGATTACAACAAGGTGGAGAAATACATACAATAGAAATTAGAGAAGCAGATGCAATAACCGCACAAAAAAACTTTAACAAGAGTGCTTTTAAAGAAAATATAAAATTGCATCTTGGAGATGCTAAAACAATTATTCCAATGTTATTAGATGATTGGGACATTGTTTTTATTGATGCCGATAAAACGAGTTATATTGAGTATTACGAATTAACTTTGCCTCATCTAAAAAAAAGCGGTTTTATATTGGCTGATAACGTGTTGTTTCACGGAGAGGTTTTAAACGAAACAGTGAGTGGAAAAAATGCAAAAGCGATTCATGAATTTAATAGCCACGTAGCCAAAGATCCAAGAACAGAACAGGTAATCCTTTCCATTAGAGATGGAATTTCTTTAATAAGAAAAGTATAATATGAAAAAACTTATTTTCGTTGTAACTGTTACCATACTTAACAGTAATTTATTTGCACAAAAAATTTCTCCGGACGAATACATTAATACATATAGAGGTATTGCTATTGCAGAAATGAAACGCTCTGGTATTCCTGCTTCCGTAACACTTGCGCAAGGAATTTTAGAAACAGAATGTGGCAACAGTGAATTGGTAAAGAAATCTAATAATCACTTTGGTATTAAATGTAAAAGTACATGGACGGGTGAAAGTGTAACACATACAGATGATGCACCCAACGAATGTTTTAGAAAATACAATAACCCTGAAGCCAGTTATAAAGACCACAGTGATTATTTAAAAACTTCCCCAAGGTATGCAGCACTTTTTCAACTTGACCCCTCTGATTATAAGGGATGGGCTTATGGCTTAAAGAGAGCAGGTTATGCAACTAATCCGCAATATCCGCAAATAGTAATTTCTAATATTGAAAAATACAATTTGCATCAGTATGATAATTTATCTATTGAAGACATCGATAATTTAGCTGCCAGCAAAGTGATTATTGATCAAAAGTTTATAAAAGAAAATATTGTTGTAGATTTTTCAATCGTTGAAAACTCAATAAAGTTAAAAAATAAAATCAATGGCCTCAAAGCGCTTATGGCACCCAAAGGCATATCATTGCTTGTTATAGCATCAAAAGCAAATATTGATTTAGTAAAATTATTATAGTATAATGATCTTTTAACAGACGGTTTATTGAATGATGAGCAGGTGATTTATTTGGAGAAAAAGCCAAAACAAGGCAATAGAGATTTTTATACAGCATTGCAAAAAGAATCACTGTATGATATTTCGCAAAACAACGCTGTACAATTAAAATATCTTTCTCAGTTAAATAATATGAACGAAAACGTGACTGTACAAAAAGGTACTAAAATTAAATTACGGGCAACAAATAATGACTCACTAACGCTTTCAAAATAATTTTATATGTCTGTAATACAGGTAAAAGATAAAAAATTTATACCCTATTTAACTGCTGCACAAATTGATGAACAGGTTAAAAAATTAGCTGCCGATATTAATAAAGATTATGAAGGAAAAAGTCCACTGTTTATAGCAATTTTAAATGGTTCTTTCATGTTTGCATCAGATCTTTTTAAAGAGCTAACAATAGAAGCAGAAATATGTTTTATAAAATTAGCTTCATACAAAGGCACTAAAAGTACCGGGCAGGTAATAACGTCTATAGGCCTTGATGCTACGTTAACCGGACGGCATGTAATTATTTTAGAAGATATTGTTGATACTGGAAAAACATTGCATGAATTTTTACCCCAGTTAAAAAATCACCAGCCTGCATCTTTAAAAATTGCGGCATTATTACACAAGCCCGAAGCATTGGCGCACCCTGTTACTATTGATTATTTGGGCTTTAATGTACCTGATAAATTTTTGCTTGGCTATGGTTTGGATTATGATGGATTTGCAAGAAACCTAAAAGAAATATACCAACTAATAGAAAGTTAATTTTTTAAACGGTTGAAAGTTACTTTAACAATATTCTATTAGCTATTTATTTATATTTATACTGTAGTAAAGAAAACAGATCAAACGTTGTTTTTTATTACTGATGCTTATTACCAAAAAAAACTAATTGTAATTATACGAAGTTATTTCGTTTTCAATTTTGAAAAAAGTAGTTTTATATTGCTTGTTTTTATGTGTTGCATTTACTGCAAAATCACAATATTACCTAAGAGGTGTTATTCGTGATGACAAGAATTATACGCTCGTAAATGCTAAAATCTATCTGCACTCTTCCAAATTATTTTACAATTCCGGCTACGATGGAAGTTTTGGTATACCTACTAAAAATCTTCATGATTCGGTAACGATCCAATTAAGTGGTTATGAAAAGCAAACCCTATCTGTAAAGACAGATAATTGGCTTGCAGTTGTTTTAAAAATAAATGCAGCAACGATTATAAAACACAAACCCAAACTTATTTCCTTTACAAATAATGCAAAGCAAAATTCAAGGTATAGTCCCTTTATAAGCGATGAAACTTATTTTAAAATAGTTGAAAATGAATTTGTAAAAACAGAACAATATCCCACTACAGGGTTTGCTTTAAATGTAAATAAGGCGTCGTACAGCAATGTGAGGCGTTTTATAAATACAGATAGTAAAGTGCCACCCGATGCTGTAAGAATTGAAGAGATGATTAATTATTTTAATCTGGATTATGAGCGGCCTGACGTTAATAATATTTTTAAATTAAGAAGTTCTGTTACTAATTGCCCATGGAATGAAAAAAGTAAACTCTTATTTTTAAAACTTAGTGCAAAAAAAATTGACTTAAACAATATACCGCCCGGTAATTTTGTTTTTTTAATAGATGTATCTGGTAGTATGGATTTGCCAAATAGGTTACCATTGCTGAAAGAAGCATTTCAACTATTTGTAAAAAATTTAAGATCGATAGATAAAATATCTATTGTTACTTATGGTGGAGTAGTAGGCACATGGCTGGAACCAACTAATGGTGATGAAAAAGAAAAAATAAACAATGCACTTGAATTGTTAACTGCAGCAGGTGATACTCCCGGAGAATCCGCAATTGCAGCTGCATACAAACTTGCAGCTTCTACGTTTGTTAAAGATGGAAATAACAGGGTTATTTTAGCAACAGATGGAGATTTTAATGTTGGTCAAACTTCTGAAAATGCTTTGGATGAATTAATCTCCAAAAAAAAGGAATCGGGTATTTACCTTACTTGCCTTGGTGTTGGTATGGGAAATTATAAAGAATCAAAACTGGAGACACTCGCAAAACGCGGAAATGGAAATTATGCTTATTTGGATGATTTGCATGAAGCAGAAAAAGTACTTGTACACGAACTTACAGAAACACTATATGCAGTTGCTGACAATGCATTTATAAATGTAGCGTTCGACAGTTCACAGGTTAGCCAATACAGGCTTATTGGCTTCGATAATAAGAGAGATGCGGTTCAAGACACCAGCAGCGATCTGGATGGAGGAGAAATTGGAAGTGGCGCAAGCACAATGGCAGTGTTTGAAATTGTTCCTACTATTTATTATAACACAAAAAATAATTTTGGGAAGCTTAATTTAAAATTTCACGATCCTGAATTTCCAACAAATAAAATGATTGAAATGAATTACGAGATTCCTTCTGTAACAGTTGATAGTGCTACAAATGGAGAAAAATTTGCAGCTGCCATTGCTATGTATGGCCTAATGCTTAAAGAGTCGCCTTATTTAAATAATAAAAGCTGGAATGATATCAAAATATTCGCTGAAACAGCAGTTGATAAAAATAATTTTCTTCAGAGCGAGTTTTTGAAATTGTTAGAAAAATCGATTAAAATTTATGAACCCGGCAAGAAGAGGAAAAATAAAAGGGGCAAAAATGACGATTAATTTTTTAAGACAATACATTATATTAGAAGAGCTTTGTTATTTCTAACAAAGCCCTTCTAATATCTTCATTCAATATTACTTTACCTCAATCCCGTCGTTTAATTCTGCATCTACCAATATTCTACCACAGTTTTCACAAACCATAATTTTTTTGCGTAATTTAATTTCACTCTGTTTTTGTGGTGGAATAGCATGAAAACAACCTCCGCAACTGTCTCTTTCTACTGCAACTACAGCAAGACCATTTCTATAATTATTTCTGATACGATCGTACCCCACCAAAAGTCTCTCTTCCACATGAGCTCTTGCCGATTCAATGTCTTTGCTAAAATGTTTTTCTTCTTTTTCTGTTTCGTTTATAATTTTTTCAAGCTCACTTTTTTTACCACTTAAATTCGCTTCTTTGGTAGAAACTGCTTTTTTTGCAATTTCAAGTTGTCTTGCCTTTTCTCCTATTTCTTCATTAGCATCTTTAATATGTTTTTCGCAAAGTTTCTCTTCCAGCTGTTGCATTTCAATCTCCTTGTTAATAGCTTCAAATTCACGGCTATTTTTTACATTCTCACTTTGCTTTTCATACTTATCTATCATTGCTTTTGCTTCTGCAATACCTGCTTTGCGTAAATCAATAAACTCAGTAATGCCATTTATTTCTTCTTCAACACGAGTTTGGCGTGCATGCAAACCTTCAATCTCATCTTCCAAATCTTTTACTTCCATCGGCAATTCACCCTTAAGTATATGAATCTCATCAAGTTTGCTGTCAATCTTTTGCAAACGTACAAGAGAAGTCAATTTTTCTTCTACTGAAAATTCTTTAACTGCTGCCATAGTATATTTTTGTATTTAATGTTTTACGGGACAAAATATTGAACAGGGTTGGTATTAACGCCTGTTTTTAGGAGTGCGAAGTTAGGGAATTTATTGCTCAAAAGATCAAAAAGCAGGTCAATCGTAAACTGCTCGCTTTCAAAATGTCCTATGTCTGCAATCAAAATTTTTCCATCAGCATCAAAAAATTCGTGGTATTTCACATCAGCTGTAATATAAATATCCGCTCCGGCTGCTTTTGCACTGTTTATTAAAAAACTTCCTGCTCCACCACAAATTGCTATTTTTTTGCATTTTTTTTCAAGTAATTCGGTATGTTTTATAACCTTTAATTTAAAAACAGCTGCTATCTTTTTCAGTATATCTTGTTCAACCATTGGTATAACAAGGTCTGCTATAATCCCGCTTCCTATATTTTGATAAGCATTATCTAATGTATAAATGTCGTGTGCCACTTCTTCGTAGGGATGATTACCCTTCATTGCAGTCATTATGTTTTGCTCTAGCCATTCCGGATAAATTACTTCAATTTTTGTTTCTGGAAGTGTTTCTCTTATGCCTATCTGGCCCGTTTGTGGATTTGAGTTTTCCAATGCTGTAAAAGTGCCGTTGCCTACGGTTGAAAAACTGCATTCACTGTAATTACCAATATTACCTGCGCCTGCTGCAAAAAGCGCATCAGTCAACTTTTGCGCATATGTAGGTGGAGAAAAAACCACTAACTTTTTCAACAAGTGTTTTTTTGGAGAAAGTATGCGCATATTTTGGAGCCCTAACATCTCCGCGATTTTTCCATTTACACCATGCAGCACATTGTCAAGATTTGTATGAATAGCATAAATGGCAACATCATTTTTTATAGCCTTAATGATGGTTCTCTCAACGTAATTGGTGCCGTTTATTTTTTTTAACCCTTTAAAAATAATTGGATGGTGGGCCACAATAAGATTACATTTTTTATCAATGGCTTCCTGTACCACTGCCTCAGTACAATCCAAACTCACTAGTACGCCGCTGCAATCCATGCTACTGTTGCTTGTTAGCATTCCTGCATTGTCATAATCTTCTTGCAAAGAAGGTGGGGCAACGGTTTCGAGAAAATTAATTATTTCTTTGATGCGCATTCAATTATTTTTATCAGTATTAAAAGTATGTTGAAATTTTAAATTGTAAAAAGTAAAGTCTTTTTTTTATTAAGCCAATTGAATAAACCAATCATGAACCCTACTTTAAATTATAATCAATACAAATCTGCTCTTCAAAAAATTGCAGATATTAAATACGCATCTGCCGTGTTGCAGTGGGATCAAGAAACTTATCTGCCTACAAACGGACATGAAGCAAGAGGACGACAAATTGCTACATTAAATGAATTGGCACATGAGCAGTTCACAGATATTAAATTGGGAGATTTAATGAGTGAATTAATCCTGTCAAATTTATTAACTGACCATGAAAAAAGAAATGTAACACTGAGTTTGGAAGATTACAATAAAAGTAAAAAACTTCCATCTCCTTTTGTCCGTAAAATGAGTGAAACTGTCAATAAGAGTTTTCATGCCTGGATAAAGGCACGGAAAGGAAATGATTTCTCAATTTTTGAAGAACCTTTGCAAAAAATTATTAGTCTTAAAAAGCAAGAAGCTGAATACTTAGGTTATGAAGTTCATCCCTATGACGCTTTGATGAACGACTACGATAAAGGCCTTACAACAAAAATTGTAGATAAGTTATTTGCAGATTTAATACCGCAATTATCATCACTTTTACAAAAAATTTTAGCAAAACCTGCGATTGATAATTCATTTCTTCGTCAACATTTTGATAAGAAAGTACAATGGGATACTGGGATTGAAATTTTAAAGAGAATGCATTTTAATTTTGATGCGGGTCGGCAGGATATGAGTGAGCATCCATTTACAACAAATTTTAGTAGCCAGGATGTAAGGGTAACTACAAGGGTAGATGAGAATGATTTTGGTAATATGTTGTGGAGTTGCATTCACGAAGGTGGGCATGCATTGTACGAACAAGGGCTACCTGATGACGAATATGGCTTACCATTGGGTGAATACTGCAGCTTGAGTATTCACGAAAGCCAAAGCAGGTTATGGGAAAATTGCATAGGCCGTGGACTGCCTTTCTGGAAACATAATTACGAGTTGTTGCAGCAAAAATTTCCTGTTCAGTTTCAAAATAATACGGTACAAGAATTTTATGCCGCAATAAATAAAATACAGCCATCTTTAATCCGCACAGAGGCTGATGAAGTCACTTACCATTTTCACGTAATGATTCGTTATGAAATTGAGAAACTACTGATAGAAGGGGCAATAAATGCGAAGGATATTCCTACTTATTGGAACGAACAGTATAAAAAATATTTAGGTGTTTCAGTGCCTGACGATGTAAATGGTTGCCTACAGGATGTTCATTGGAGCCACGGAAGCTTTGGTTATTTTGCTACTTATAGTATTGGTAGTTTGTACGCCGCTCAATTTAACACAGCTATAAAAAATAAGTATTCTGGTATTGAACATGAGATTGCTATTGGCAATAATTTAAAGGTAAACGAGTGGCTTCAAAATAATATTTATAGATATGGTAGATATTTTAACTCTCAACAGCTATGTATGAATGCAACTGGCGAATACTTAAACAGTAAATATTTTTTAAATTATATAGCAGATAAATATTTAAAAAACTAAAAGACATAAAATCTTTATTTGTGATAAGTAAGATTTTAAAATTTTAATTACTCTACTGGCGATGGGGTATTTATTCTACAACAGTTGTATTTTTACATTCATACTTTTAGTGAATATTTTCGAATGGGATCATGTCAGTATTAAATTATATTTTTTTTATCATAAAATGACAATGTTTTTTATATTTCTATACAATTTTTATATTAATTATTAGTTATAGATAGGAATGTCCGAAAGGTTTCAATCTAAATATCCAAAAGTAAAACAATATTCCCATGGGCAGAAAATTGCTCATTAAGCAGTTAGGTTTAATAACCTTATTTGTATTAATGACTTTTTTATCAAGAGCACAACTGAAAGCAAATTTTAGTGCGACTCCGCTTTCAGGATGTGCACCTTTTACCGTAAATTTTACAGATCAATCCATTGGCAATCCTACTTCTAGGGTATGGGATTTAGGAAACAACACCTTAACGACGGAGCCTAACCCGTCAACCATTTATTTGAACCCAGGCACTTATACTGTAAAATTAGTAATTCGGAATGCTGTCGGCTTAAGAGATTCTTTAACCAAAATTCAGTTTATAAATGTTTATGCAAAGCCGGTAACGAACTTTTCAGCAGCACCTTTTGCCGGTTGTGTTCCATTGCTGGTAAATTTTACTGACGTAAGTACACCGGGCAGTGGCAACATTACAAGTTGGTTATGGGATTTTGGCGATGGAAATACATCAACAAAACAAAATCCATCGCATGTTTACACTGCAGCGGGTAATTACACAGTTCTTTTGGTAGTAATAAATTCCAATGGGTGTTCAAAATCTTTTACCAAATCAAATTATATTTCAATAAACAATGGAGTTAATGCCATCTTTACAAACACACTTCCTTCAAGTTGTTCAGCACCACAAACAATAAATTTTCAAAACCAATCTATAGGCACGGGAACAATTGCTTACCAATGGCTCTTTGGAGATGGAAGTACCTCAAGCCTTGTAAATCCACAACATACATATTCAGCGGC
>JBBRPX010000118.1:0-11073 GCA_038227505.1 Chitinophagales bacterium | reverse complement strand
TCTTTATTTTCCAGTTTTTTAATGTACCTCAACATCATACTTTCACTGCGGTGAGAATTAAAAACCGGGTGCGTTAAAAAGTCAGATGTTCTTGTTAGTGAAGAAGGAATATTGGTCAGTAAAGTATCATTGCTAAAACTTGCTTCTGCAGTGTGTTGGTCTTTTACTTTTGCAAAAATGTGCAAAATATCAAGCACATCATTTTGAGTAGTAGTTTCATCAAGACTGATTAACACTTCTTCTTTGCCATAAAAGAAATTTATTTCAGCTGCTTCGGCAGTTTCTTTTATTGCTTCACAAAAGTTTGTTTTTATTTTAAGTGTATCAAAGAAATGTTTGTTTTCATTTGCGTAACCCATTGCGGTTAATTCATCGCTTAAAGTTTTTGCCAGCAAACTTGTGCGTTTAGCAATATTCTTTAACCCTTCAGCACCATGGTAAACTGCATACATTGCTGACATGTTTGAAAGCAAAGCCTGAGCTGTACAAATATTACTCGTAGCTTTTTCTCTGCGTATATGCTGCTCACGTGTTTGCAATGCCATACGCAAACAACGGTTTCCTTGAGCATCAATGGTTACGCCAATTATGCGACCAGGTATTGTTCTTTTAAATTCATCTTTAGTTGCAAAAAAAGCAGCATGTGGTCCACCAAATCCCATTGGAACACCAAAACGCTGTGCGCTACCAATGGCAATATCTGCACCTAATTCTCCGGGAGGAGTTAACAATGTTAATGATAGTAAATCAGTAGCCATTATTACTAAAGCATTAGCTACATGTGCAGACTCAATAAACTTTCTGTAGTCTACAACTTCTCCACTAGCATTTGGATACTGTACAATCGCTCCAAAATAAGTTTCATCTATTTCAGCGGTTTTGTAGTCGCCAAAAACCAATTCAATATTGATTGGTGTAGCTCTGGTAATTAAAATATCTTTTGATTGTGCAAATACATTTTCATCAACAAAAAACTTTGGTGCTATTATCTGATCTGTATTTTTATTTTTATGATTGAAGAGCATGGCCATTCCTTCAGCAGCAGCAGTTCCTTCATCTAACAAACTTGCGTTGGCAATCGGTAAACCTGTAAGATCTGCCACCATTGTTTGAAAATTCAATAAACTTTCCAAACGACCCTGAGCAATTTCTGCCTGGTACGGGGTATATTGAGTGTACCAACCTGGGTTTTCAAAAACAGTACGCAGTATTACCGATGGCACTATTGTACCATAATAACCTTGACCGATATAAGTTTTAAAAACTTTGTTTAATGCAGCAGTTTTCTTCAACTCTGTTAGGTATTGAAACTCACTTAAAGGTTCACCGGTTTTTAAAGGCTCGTTTGCACGAATGGCTGCGGGCACCGTTTTCGAAATCAATTCTTCCATAGATGCAATGCCAATTGATTGCAACATTTCTTTGGTTTCCTGTGCATTTGGACCAATGTGTCTTTGTGCAAATTCGTTTTTTTGTTGTTCGAACAGATTCATGGATATATTTTAAAAAGTAATTTTATTTTTTACTTGCAACGTAACAGCATGCAAGTATTATTTGCGGTGCAAATTTACAGCAATACACTCATAATTACTTTTGAGATAAGGAGTAAGATGGTCTTGTTGAAAAACTAAACAAAAACCTGCTTTTAAGTTCATTATTTTTGTAAAAACTATAAACTAGTTCTGAATTATATACGAACAAATTAATGGACAACAACAAACTGCTTACCAACTGGCAAAAAAAATCGTTAGAGCGCACAAAATTGTATAAAAAGTTTTTGCACCGTGCTGATAAAAAAACGACACTTCGTTTACTTCCTGCATTAGATGAAGAAGCTTATGAAAATATTAATTGCCTTACCTGTGCTAATTGCTGTAAAAATTATTCGCCAAGATTTAAAGCGACTGATGTAAAACGTATATCGAAAGTTTTACAAATGAAAGAAGGTGTTTTTATTGAAACTTATTTAAGGTTGGATGAAGAAGGCGATTATGTTACTACCACAAAACCCTGTCCTTTTTTAGGTGAGGATAATTATTGTGGCATTTACGAAGACCGTCCGTCTGATTGTATGCGTTTCCCTTATACCGATGAAGACGTAATTATTAAGCGGCAGGAAATCACATTGAAAAATTCTACTTTTTGCCCGATCGTTTATTTTGTGCTGGAAAAATTAATGGAGAAAAAATAACATAATGCTATTTCTTCTCCATCAACAATATTGGTGTTAGAATTATATAATTACATTTTGCCATTAGCAGCTGCCAGTTCATCCCATGCTGCTTCCAACGGTCTGCTTATTCCATCACCTTTCCATTCTGGTGAACCTGGAATTTCTTTCAACTTTAGAAAATCTACTTTGGTCATTCCTTGCGCCATACTTTCTTTTGCAAGCTTTAATACGTTGCCCAGATAATCTCTGAAGAGCAAAATATCTACTTTTGTAATTACAATATCAAAACCAGTTCCTGCATGCCCACACACATATTTTGTAGTCTCGCTGTATTTATTAGTTGCATCTTGTAAAACCGTGATCCAACTAGAAATGTTTGCGCCGGCGCTTCTGTCAATAAACGGATGGCGCCGGTTGAATACCAAGTCACCAACATGCACAATATTTGCTTTTTCAAAGTGAACAAAACTGTCACCGTTTGTGTGCCCCGCACCAAAATAAGTAAGAGTTAGTCTCTCGCCTTTTAATTTTTTGCTCCATTTTGTATCAAAAACAGTATCAGGATATAGTTGTTTGTCTTCTGTTTTATTTTTAATTGCAACTGCCTGTTGGTTTATTTTAGAGTTTTTATGTGCCACTACATTTTTAACTATGCCTTTAAATGCAAGATTGCCAGCTGTATGGTCGCTATGGTGGTGAGTGTTTACTAATAACGAAAACGGCTTCTTTGTCTTTTTCATTATTTCATCTATACAATGTTTTGCTGATGCTGGAAACTGGCTATCAACTACCACAGTGCCTTTTTTGCCAAGCATAAATAAAATTGTTCCTCCGCTTTCTGTAAATACACCAATGTCTTTAGTTAACATTTTTATTTGGTAAGCTGGGTCTGCTAAAAATGAAGCGAGTGTACTTTTGCTTAATAAAGCCAAAGCCCCTAAAGTAAGGGTAGTATTTTTTATAAATGATCTGCGTTGCATAATGAATTATTTAAGGGAGAAAGTTAGTAATAATTATTATTTAAAATGATTGGTTAAATTTCGAAATAGGAAAAGTTGAAAAAGATTTTCTGCTGAAGGGCTGGCGGATATAAGTGGATATCCTTTTTGCTGCCTTTGAGCAAAAAGATAGTAACGTATAGCCGCAACTGATGTTGAATAATATTGCAAAAAATAACAGCCCCAAGTTTACTTAATATTCAATCTTTTTTAAATTTGGAAATCCGATCCATGTGCCTGCTACTACAAGTACAGACATTACGCCCCCAAATACAACGGCAGGCAAAGTACCCATTAAACGGGAGGTAATTCCACTTTCAAATTGCCCGAGTTCGTTAGAAGAATTTATGAAAATCATATTGATGGAGGAGACACGCCCACGCAATTCATCTGGTGTATACAGCTGCGCAATTGTTCCTCTTATTACTACACTAATACCATCGCAAATGCCGGCAATAGCAAGTGCCAAAAAGCTTAACTAATAAAATTTAGAGAGACCGAAAACAATTATAAAAATACCGAAGCCAGCCACTGCCAATAACATTTTTATGCCTTGTTTTTTTCGCATTGGCACTGCTAAAAGCATGAGTACGCTAATTAACGCACCAATATCCATAGCTGCATTTAAAAAGCCATAACCAATAGCATTTGTATGCAATACATTTTCAGCAATTTCAGGAATAAAAGCGACAGCGCCACCAAAAAGTACTGCAAACAAATCGAGGGATATTACACCCAGCAGAGTTTTGCTGTTCCATACAAAATTAAAACCCTGTTTGATGGAACTGATGACTGGCTCTTTCTTTTCAGTTAAAATTGGTGGTTTTGGTTTTAGTTGAAATGCAGAAATGGTGGCAATAAAAATGAGTGCAGCACTTACAAAATAAGCATTTGATATACCCGCTAACGCAATTATTAACCCGCCTGTTGCATGCCCTGCAATTGAAGAAATTAAATACGAGGACGAACTTAGTGAAATGGCTTTTTGTAGATTGCTACGAGGAACAATAGCGGCTATCATACTGCTTGCAGCTGGTGAAGAAAAAGAACGAATTATTCCTGTAAAAAATACAGTTATAAAAATTACTTGGAGCTTAGTGGAAATAGAAAAATTTAATTCGGGCAAACTTACGGTGGCAAGGGCGAGTGCGCAAATAACATAAAAAATAAAGGAGTTTGCAAGTATTCTTTTTTTATCGTGCGTATCTATAAAATGCCCTGCAAACAAAGCCGAAAACACTGCTGGCAAAAACTCTGTAAGCCCTGCTAGCCCTACCATATATGTGTTTGCTAAATGAAAAACCTGGTAAATAACGATGGTGGAAATCATTCTTAACCCAAGTGTAAAAAATAATTTTGCACTTAAAAAATGCGTAAACTCAAATGGTAATTTAGTCTTGTCTTCGTTGCTCATTTATTATGGTAGGGTAAGGAAATGCTGTCCTTCTTCATACTCTTTATCCAAAGCATCAATAATAATTTGCAGGTGTTTTGGATTGTCTAAAAAGTCTGCATTGGAAGCATCTACAAACAATGTTTTTATATGATGCTGTTTTATGTATTGGGTGTAAGTTTCCTGTAAGTTGAACAAATAATCGTTGGGTATTTGTTGCTCGTACTTTCTGTTTCGTTTTTTTATGTTTTCCTGCAGTTTATTTACGGGTGTATGTAAGTAAATAAGAATATCTGGTTGTACAATTTGAGGATTTATTATTTCGAATAGTTTTTGATATAAACGAAATTCTTCATCAGGCAAATTCACCTTTGCAAATAGTAGGCATTTGGTAAAAAGATAATCAGAAACTGTTACGTTTTGAAACATATCTTTCGTTTGTAACAAATCTTTCAATTGCTTGTACCGCTCTGCCATAAAGAACAACTCAAGCGGAAAAGCGTACTGCTTTGGGTTTTCGTAAAATTTAGGAAGGAAAGGGTTTTCAGCAAATTCTTCTAAAATAAGCCTTGCATTAAAATGTTTGCTTAATAAATGAGCCAGTGTTGTTTTGCCTGCTCCAATATTGCCTTCTATTGTAATAAAATTGTAATTCATTCGTGTTGCAAAATAAAAGGAAACCCTGCAAGAGTTATCAATTGTTTTGCACATTTAATTTATCTGGGCAGATTAGCAATAGTTCTTTCGCTGTTTTTTTTAATAATGGATGTTGGTAAAATGGTGCAACTTCTGCCAATGGTATCAATACAAATCTTCTATTCTGTATTTGAGAATGAGGAATTATTAAATTTTGAGTGTGTATAATTTCATCATTAAAGAACAATATATCTATGTCAATCACCCGGGCAGCATATTTTGTAGTCCTAACTCTTCCCATTTCTTTTTCAATGGAAAATATTTGTTTTAAGATGGCAGGGGCGGTCAATATTGAAGATGCAACAACAATTTGGTTTAGAAAGTCAGGCTGGTCTTCTTTTCCCCAAGCAGCGGTTCTATAAATTGAAGATGATTTGGTGACTTTACCAATATTTTTTTTGATCATATTTATTGCAACAGCAAGTGTTTGCTCGCTGTCGCCCATGTTGCTGCCTAATAATAAATAAACGGTATTCATTAAATGCTAAATAATCTTTTATCTGTGCTGAAAGATATTGTTTGAACTATTTTTATTTTTTTAAAATCTGCATGCAGCGGATTTATTATATAATTATGCTCTTCTTTAATAACTGAAGATGGAACTTTTAAAATGGCATGTGTACCCGCTTTTACAAATTGATCACCCATGAATTGAGTGTACTCAACATCAGTAAGCCAATCAGTTTTAAGCTTGTTATTTTTTATTTCTTTTACATTAATATTATCTGCAAAAGCAATGTGCAATAAACTTAGGTCTATGGCAAAATCCGTAAACTGGTTGTGTACGAGCATTTCTAACACTGATAACGAAATATGTTCCGATGCATAAAGCATAGCAATACCTTTTGAATTCCACCGCCCTCCAAATCGTTTTGCGCCTGTACCGGAGAGGTCTTCACTAAATAAAGGGTTACAAATTCTATATACTGTCATGCGAAAATACCTTGTTGAATTCTTCCCAATTGCGTCAATACATTTTGTATTCCTTCATAGGTTGATAGAGATTCTACAGAAAGATTACCCTCCATCATGTATGGATTCCTCTTTATCCATTCATAAAACTTTTCCGTTTTGCCGAAGGTGATTTTTGCCTCCGCTAAAACTTTATTAATGAGTAAAACTCGTTCTGCATTAATTGGTGCGAACAAATGATTGTCTTTTGCGTAGCGCTGCAGTGTACGTTCACTGATGTGTAAAATAGCTGACCATTCTGCCTGCGTAAATGGAATTTTATCTGCTACTTTTTTAAAATCTTCGTAAGTGAAATCTTTTAATGAAGTATTTTTTAGAGGCTTTATATAAAAAGCCATTGGCTCGCTCACTTTATTTAAACTTTTATCTTGAGAATGATTCCCCAACGTTTTTGTCTTTTTCATAAAACGACTTTTGTCATATAAATATACGACAATTGTCTTTTATTTTCATTTCTATTTTACTTTTTTTAGTATAATTTTACAAAATAATTGTATTAGTATGAAATATAGCCAGTTGAGAGCAATGCTTGCAATAACAAGAGCAAGTTTACGCTCCATTTTTAGAAGCCCATCGGCTGTAGTTTTCAGTTTTGTATTTCCATTTGTATTTATAATAGTTTTTGGTTTTATTGGCGGTAGCAATGGTATGCAATCTTATAAAATAGTAATGTCAGATGGTGCAGATACTACAAACGAATTATATGCGGCCTTAAAAAATTCGCCAAATGTAAAAATCTTGAAATATAATGCCGCCGAATTAAAAACCGCACAGCAAAAAGGTTCTATTGCAGGTGTTTTAAATATTATTAAAACTGCAGGTTCTGCTACACCATTTAAAGTTGAATTTAAAAGTACAACATCAAGTAATGACAGATGGCCCCAGTTTAAAGCATTGTTAGAAAGTAAAATAAATGAATTGAGTAATGCAAAATATCAAAATCGTCCAACATATGCCATTTTTGATTTTAATGTACCAAGAGATGTGGCAGTAATACGTCAGTACAAGACAATTGATTTTATTTTACCGGGACAGTTGGGCTTTTCACTGTTAAGTGCAGGTGTTTTTGGTGTAGCATTTACTTTTTTTAGTTTGAGAAATACACTTGTGCTAAAGCGCTTTTTTGCAACACCGATTAGTAAAACGCACATTATTTTAGGCGAAGGTTTAAGTAGGGTTATCTTTCAAATGATAACAGCTATAGTAATTATTGGAGCAGGCTATTTGTTCTTTGGTTTTACATTGATAAATGGGTGGATTACTTTTTTGGAAATGTTGTTTTTGAGTTTTTTAGGGCTTTTGGTTTTTATGGGTTGTGGTTTTATAATTAGTGGTATAGCTAAAACAGATAGCACAATACCACCGTTAGCAAATTTAATTACGCTGCCACAGTTTTTGTTAGGTGGTACGTTCTTTTCGGTAGAGGCTTTTCCCAAATGGTTGCAGCCTATATCAAAAGCATTGCCATTAACTTATTTAAATACTGCTATGCGAAGTGTTGCATTTGAGGGTTTAAATTTGTGGGATGTAAGGTATGAAATTGGCGTTTTAATTTTGTGGGGAATAATTGTTTATGCAGTGGCTGTAAAGGCTTTTAAATGGGAATAAAATGAAAATAGTAAAAGGTGCATTGGTTGTTTATATTGGACTATTTGTTTTTATTACGTTAATATCTTTATTGATACCTAGTCGTATCATTACAACCCGTGCTGAAACAGTACGGGCTGATTCAATTAAGCTTTACAGCGAAATTGCAGATCTTAAAAATTGGAAACATTGGCATCCTGTATTTATGCAAGACAGTGCTAAAATGAATTACAGTACTACCTCAACAAATGTGAATG
This sequence comes from Chitinophagales bacterium, assembly GCA_038227505.1. Taxonomy (GTDB): domain Bacteria; phylum Bacteroidota; class Bacteroidia; order Chitinophagales; family Chitinophagaceae; genus Ferruginibacter. The sequence continues at coordinate 2,997 of JBBRPX010000118.1, read as the reverse complement.
ATTTTGTAGAGTGGAGCAGTAACAATAAAAAAAATAGAATACTTATTGCAGAAAAAAAGTTTCCCTACATTAAAGTATTGTTGCAAAGAGATGGTGAAAATGATATGGAGAATATTATAGCTTTAAGAGAAGTGCAGGAACAGGGAAATATGCAGGTGCAATGGACAGCTATCACAAAATTAAAATGGTATCCTTGGGAAAAATTTAGCGGAATATTTATTGAGAAAATGGCTGGTTCAGGTTATGAAGTTGCACTGGCTTCTTTAAAAAATTATGTTGAAAGCCATTAATAGCTATTGCAAAAATTGAAGGTTTCTTTTTATGCCGTTATACTTACTTCTTTTTAACGGCGAATCTTTAAATACTATTTTAAATTTCTCTTCTGTTAATTCTTCCCAATCGTTTTTTGTGAAATGTAAAATTTCATTTGTTGGGGTAAAAGCTCTTTCGTTGGTTTTTTTTGAGAAACTGTTCCAAGGGCAAACATCCTGGCAAACATCACAACCAAAAAGCCAGTCATCAAATTTACCTTTCATTTTTTCAGGTATCAGCGCATCTTTTAACTCAATGGTAAAGTAAGAAATACACTTACTGCCGTCCACAACTCTATCCGGCAGTATTGCCTCGGTTGGGCATTCATCAATACAGCGGGTGCAGGTTCCGCAGTAATCTTTCACACCTGCTGCATCAGCATCTAACGACAAATCAGTTATTAATGAGGCAATAAAAAAGAAAGAGCCTTGTTTTTTGTTTATAAGGTTTCCATTTTTGCCTATCCACCCAAGTCCACTTTTTTGCGCCCACGATCTTTCTAAAACAGGTGCACTGTCTACAAACCCTCGTCCATTTATTTCACCAATCTTTTCTTTTAATAAAAATAAAAAATGATTTAATTTTTCTCTAATCACTTCATGGTAATCTTTACCGTAAGCATATTTTGCAACTTTTGGTGCATCTACGTTTTGTAAGTTTTCAGGGAAATAATTAAGTAGAAGTGTTATTACAGATTTTGCTCCAGGCACTAGTTTTGATGGATCTGTCCTTAAATCAAAATGCTTTTCCATGTATTGCATGTTGCCATGCATGCCTTTGTTCAGCCACGTTTCAAGACGTCGGGCATCGTCATCTAAAAAACTTGCAACAGCTATTCCACAAAAATCGAAACCTAATAAAGTTGCAGTTTGTTTTACAATCTGTGTATGTAAGTTTTTGGACACACTTTAAAATATTGGAGTTAGTTTATTAGAATTTAAAATCGTAACCAATTAGTCCTATAAATTCAAAATAAGCAAAACCGTGGCTGGCTCTGTTTCCAGTTGTGGTACTTGTGTTGGCAAGCGCATTTATATAACGCACATATCCCGTTTTACCGGTGCCTTCAAAAAACAATCTCTTAGATGCATATAATCTTGCACCTGCTTCTCCGCTTACATTGTAACCCGCTACATGAAAATCATTGTTGAACCTATCACCATGGTAAGTAAAGTCTGTACGTGGAATATTAATACCAGCGCCCGCTTTCCAAATTACATTCACCAGTGGTCTTGTTTTAGTGCTATTCATAACCACCGTTTTTTGTTGTACATAATTTATGTGCAACAAATTGCCACCATCTGTATGTTCAAAATGTAAAAAATTATTCGGATCTACAATGCTATCTGCATCTACATTTATGCCACCTATTTTTCCAGTAACGTGAACTTTTTGCCCGTCTGTAACTACATATTTTATGTGATCAAAATTTAATTCAATGGCTTTTGTATGGTCGTTATTTAAATAAAATCCAAGCCTGTAATTATACTGTGGAATAGATATTTCGGTCGGTGCTTTGTAAATAGCTTCGAGGTCGGGTTTGTCATGCGCCTTAGCATTGTGGAGTATAAAATTGTCGCCGTTACTTAATTTAAAATGGATGTTGCTTTTTGTGTACCACTCAGTGTTGTATCCCCATTGCAAATACATCCCTTTTAATAACTTTCCCTTTTGTGCAAAAGAAAAAGTAGTAATAAACAAAACAAGGACAGAAAGAAAGATTTTTTTTGTGTTTTTCATTACAGCAAAAGTAACCCTATTACTACATTTTTGTAGATTAGTTTGTTACGGCATCGCCAATAATTCTCTTTGACGAAAGGTATCTCTTTTGAAGATGATTTTTCCATCTTTAAAAATTAAAAGAGTAGAACGTCCGCCCATATCTGGGGTGTTTTCTTCCAGCCGTTTATCTGTTTCCTTAAAATAATATTGTGCATTGGTAGCCTGATAAAGTAGCATGAAACCCAATATCAGACTGCAATTGAGGCAGATTTAATAAAACGAAACTGACATAATTTCTACATTATTATTTGGATATGATTTTGCTTCAATTTATCTGAAGAATATCAATTAATTGAACTTCAAAAAAATAATTAAGTTTAAACAAAGAGTACTGATCTCTTTTAAAACATAAAAATGGCACAGAATAATTTTACCGTAAAAGCTTCAGAAGCTTTACAGCAAGCTCAACAAATTGCCTTTAATAATAAAAATCCAAATATTGAAACTGAGCATTTATTAAAAACATTGATAGATACGGAGGATTCATCTATTGATTATTTGCTTAAAAAAAACAACGTTACAGTCAATCTTGTTACAAATAAACTAAATGAATTAATAAAGAAATTACCTGTAGTTTCAGGCGAGCCTGCACAATCAATGGGGCGAGAAGCAAACAGTGTTTTGTTAAGAGCAAATGGCGTATTGAAAACATTTGGTGATGAATTTATTAATCCCGAACACTTGTTGCTTGCTGTTTTACAGGGCAACGATGCATCTGCAAAATTATTAAAAGATGCGGGGCTTACAGAGAAGGGATTGATAGCCTCTATTAAAGAATTGCGCAAAGGCGAAACCGTAAATTCTGCTACGCAGGAAACTCAGTTTAATTCCTTAAATAAATATGCAAAAAACCTGAATGAAATGGCACGTTTGGGTAAGTTAGATCCGGTTATAGGAAGAGAT
>JBBRPX010000117.1:0-11154 GCA_038227505.1 Chitinophagales bacterium | reverse complement strand
TAAAAAGTAATAAAGCAAAATTATGGCTTGCAGGGCGAGTAAATATTTTTACAAAACTTGAAAAATGGCGATCTCAATTACCGCAAGATCAAAAAATAATTTGGATACATTGTGCAAGTTTGGGCGAATTTGAGCAGGGTAGACCGCTTATAGAAAAACTCAAAGAAAATCATACTGAGCATAAAATACTACTTACCTTTTTTTCGCCAAGTGGTTATGAAGTGAGAAAAAATTACAACGAGGTAAATGCCGTATTTTATTTGCCGTTGGATAGTAAAACCAACGCACAAAAATTTATTACAATCTTAAAGCCTTCCCTCGTTTTCTGGGTTAAATATGAATATTGGTTTTATTATTTAACGACCCTGAAGAAAAATAATATTCCGGTTATATTGATATCCGCTGTTTTTAGAGAGAGCCTGCCATTTTTTAAGTGGTATGGACAAATGTGGAAACAGATGTTACGTTCGTTTGATAAAATATTTGTACAAAATACTGAATCTCTTTCATTATTGCAAACAATTGGCTTTGCTCAAAATACAACTGTGACAGGCGATACGAGATTTGATAGGGTTATAGATATTGCTGCAAACAGTGCTCCTTTGCCTTCGGAACTTTTAAATTTTGTAAAACACAGTAAAGTGATTATTGCTGGAAGTACCTGGGAAGAAGATGAAGAAGAATTGGTACATTATACTAAAACGCACAAAGAAATAAAATTTATAATTGCCCCTCATGAAATTGATGAAGAAAGAATTACAGATGCATCCAAACTTTTTAAAAATTCAATTCTTTTTTCTCAATTAAATAGTAATGATACAGATGCACAGATACTCATAATTGATAATATTGGTATGCTCTCGAGTTTATACAAACTAGCTGATATAGCTTATATTGGAGGAGGATTTAATGACAGTGGCATTCATAATATTCTAGAAGCAGCTGTATTTGGTAAACCTGTGATTTTTGGACCAGTTTACGAAAAGTTTGCTGAGGCACGAGAGTTGGTAGAAATTGGTGGGGCATTTAGTATTGCCAATGCACTAGAATTGGAAACGTTGCTTGATAAGCTAATAAAAGACAAAAGCTATTTAGAAAAAACAGGAAAGGTTTGTAAGGATTTTGTTTATGACCACGGGGGAGCCACGAATAAAATTATGGAATACGTTTACGAAAAGCGCCTCCTAACCAACTGATCAAACTGCTTTACAGTTTCGTTTTTATCATCCCATCCCAATTTTAATTTTAATTCTCTTCTAATCCAATATTCTGCTTCCGGATAAATTGCATAACTGTTTATCGTTTTAATACTTCTCTCGTACATCGCATCATCTCCTCTAAACAATTCGCTCAAAAATTTAAACCGATCATTAATTCCAATGGCTTTTTTTAAATCTTTTACAGGGGTTTCCTGTAAGGTTTCACTTAGTTCGTTTCTGGTTTGTTTAAGCCTTTCATTTAAAGAAACATTGTTATTGGTAGGCAGTGTTTCGTGTATTTCTTTTATATTTAAAAATTGTGAAGCTCCTGCGTTCTGCCTTCCTGCTAAAGTTGGTACGTCATCAATAGCATCAAACAATACCGGCGGTTTATTTTGGTGAGAAAGTTTTGTACGGTCTTCCACGTTTCTTTTTATTTCATCCAATTCTGCCTCCATTTCGGCTTCATCCATTTGTAAAACTTCTACTATTTTTTCTTCTTCCTGCTTTTCTGATTTTATTTCCTCGGGTTTATCCGGTGTAATTTGTCTGGCAATATTTATAGCAGTTGTTGAGGTATTTAAAAGTACCGGAGGCGTTATTTTCTGTAAGTGCAAAAGTTCTGACTCTATCATTTTAACTGTAGTCAGCAATTCTGCAATGGTCGCTTTTTTTTGCAGTTTTTCACTCAATAAATTACAAAGTGTTTCCACCCGTTCCATATCTTAAAGTTTAGCTATTAATCAATTAGGATTTTGATATTTTTCTTTTGTGCTTCAATATTTATCGCTAATCTTTGCAGCAATGCGTTAAAGTTACGCAACACAATTATAAAAAAATAAGAATGTTCATAGAACCTAATTTAAGGGGTGATAAAAAAGGTTGGATAGAAGTAATTTGTGGCAGTATGTTTAGCGGAAAAACGGAAGAATTAATCCGCAGGCTAAAGAGGGTAAAAATTGCAAATTTAAAAGTGGAAATCTTTAAACCCGCTATCGATGTGCGTTACGACGAAATAAATATTGTAAGCCACGATACAAATTCAATACACAGCACACCTGTAGAAAATGCGCACAGCATTTTATTAATGGCGCAAGATGTTGATGTGGTGGGTATTGATGAAGCACAATTTTTTGATGCGGAAATTGCATTTGTATGTGAACAATTGGCGCTAAAAGGTATTAGAGTTATTGTTGCTGGGTTAGATATGGATTACCAAGGCAAACCATTTGGACAGATGCCTAACCTATTGGCTGTAGCGGATTACATTACAAAACTTCATGCAATCTGTATGCGTTGTGGTGGCATGGCAAGTATATCGTACCGCAAAATAGCCACCGGCGGCCAGGTTTTACTCGGTGAAAAAGATATATATGAGCCAAGGTGCAGAGAATGTGCGCAGGTAAAGGAATAGCATTTATTTTAATTTTTTTGGAGCATGGGCATCTAAACTTTTTTAAATATTTGTCTCCCGCTTTTCATTGCAAAGGGTTTCGTGCCTAACCCTTTTCCATTTCAATCGGGGCTAGGCTCAACGGTTTATCTTTTTTCTGCTTTTACCAACTCAAGTGCATTTCAGCATGCAAAACCATAAAATTTATACCATTAAAAAATTTAATGCCTTTACTTTTGCAACGTGATTAAACGCACTTTTGCATTACTTAAAAAAGATATTTTACTGGAACTCAGGCGGCAGCATACTTTTTATGGTATTTTACTTTACATCGCTTCTACCGTATTCGTAATATATCTTTCTCTGCCCGATAGTCCTGATGGCAATGTATGGAACAGCCTTTTTTGGGTAATACAATTATTTGTATGTGTAAACACCGTTGCCAAAAGTTTTTTACAGGAGTCAAAAGGATTGATGTTATATTATTATTCAATTACTTCCCCAATAGAATTTATTACAGCCAAACTGTTGTTTAATATTATACTGATGCTGTTGATGAGTAGTGTAAGCTTGCTACTTTTTTATTTTTTTCTAGATAGTCCTGTTCTAAATTATTGGCGTTTTTACGGTATCGTTTTATTGGGTGGGACAAGCATTAGTCTAACATTTACTTTAATGAGTGCTATTGCATCAAAAGCTCAACAAAATGCGGCGTTGATAGCAATCCTCGGTTTCCCTGTTATTCTCCCTCAGCTTTTATTATTAATGCGCTTAAGCAAATCTGGTTTTGCAGAAGTGTTTAGGGAAGGGGCTGTACTTCAATTAGCTGGTTTAATTACTGGGCTGGATGTGCTGGTTTTTGTACTTGCTGTCATTTTGTTTCCTTTTTTGTGGAAGGATTAGGCAGGTGCTTTCGCTTCAAAATACTTTCTTATTTAACGGAATTTTTTCTTTACAATTTTTTTATCATCAACCCTTAATTCTTCACTAATAAATAAAATAATTATGAAAACAATTGGTCTTGTAGGTGGAACAGGTTGGGTTTCCACATTGGATTATTACCGGTATTTTAATGAGCTTGTTTATAAAAACACGAATGGTGAAAGTACGGCTGAGGTCATCATCAATTCAGTAAATTATCCTGTAATTGCAAAACTTACCGCTGCTGGTAAATGGAATGATATTGCAAAAATAATCACCGATGCAGCCATTGCTTTACAAACTGCAGGAGCGAAGTGTATTTTACTAGGGGCCAATACCATGCACAATATAGCACCGCAGGTTAAAGAAGCTATCGATATCCCGCTTATTCATATTGCCGAAGAAACCGGAAAAGAAATTTTAAAAAAAGGAATAAAAAAAGTTGCATTACTTGGTACAAAATATACCATGCAATTACCATTTTTTAAAGATATATTAAAAAGTATGGATATAGAAACCATTATACCAAGTGAGAGTGATGTGCAAATAATAAATGAAGGTATTTATAAGGAGTTGGCATTGGGAATTATTACAGCTGAAACAAAGGAAAAATATTTGCAAATAATGCAAAAGTTGCAACAAGCCGGCGCCCAAGGCATCATTTTAGGCTGTACAGAAATACCTTTGCTAATAAAAGAAAGCGATTTTGATCTGCCACTTTTTGATACAACATTTATTCATGCCAAAGCAGCTGTTCAATTCTCTTTGGCTTCAGAAGTTTTTAGTTTTTGACCAGTATTGTGGCGTTAGTAAAGTCATAAAACACCAAGTTTAGCTAATGCTCACACTGCCATTACCCTTATCTTTGCGCCGTCATAAAAAAATAGAAATATTTTGAAGAAAAACTGGTGGAAAATATTATCCTTTCTATTGCTTGCTTATACAATTATTGCAGGTTTTTTGCTAGATGTTCCCCGTCTTCCAATTTTAAATGAAACAATAAGAAACATGTATTTCCATGTTTGTATGTGGTTTGCCATGATGGTTCTTTTTATAATGAGCGCCATATATAGTGTTCGTTATTTAAGAAATTTTAATCATCGGTTCGATATTTATGCCTCAACCTATGCAACTTTAGGCTGTGTGTTTGGTTTACTTGGTTACTCAACAGGTATTGAATGGGTTTCAGTTACGTGGATAACTGATCAGGGGCAATCATTTGCGAGTGTGCTTAAAGAACCAAAGTTAATTGGGGCTGCTATTGCATTGCTTATATATGGAGCTTATTTTGTTTTAAGAGGGTCGTTTACCGACATGGACAAACGATCTCGTGTAAGTGCTGTATATAATATTTTTGCATTTGCTATGTTATTCCCTGCTATATGGATCATTCCAAGGTTAGTAGGAAGCCTTCACCCTGGTGCACCCGGCAGCGAAAGTGGTAACCCGGCTCTTGATAAAAATGATATGGATCTTGGTATGCGGGCAATTTTTTATCCTGCAGTAATCGGCTGGACATTACTTGGCGTTTGGATTGCAACGATAAAAATTAGAATACAATTACTAAAAGATAAAAGTATATTAAATGCATAAATACAAAGTGTTCGCTGTCCGTTTTTTATTTCTGTTTGTGGCTTTGTGCATAAATGTTATTTCATTTGCACAGGCTAAAGAAGTGCAAATGGCAGATGCAATGAGAAGTAATGGCAAAATATATATTGTAGTAGCTGTTTGCCTTACCATATTAATCGGGCTTTTTTTATACGTTTTTTCTCTGGATAGAAAATTGTCAAAAATGGAAAAAGAAGCCTAATCCTTTTTAATTAACTACAAATAAGTAAATACTTATACTTTTATATAAACAACGATTGCTAATAAAAACTAATTTATGAGTTCGAATCAAAATTATAGTTTCTTTCAAAGTGTTGAAAGAAGCTTTGACAAAGCTGCAAAATTTACCAAATTTGACCATGGTATCTTGGAGCAGATAAAAGCATGTAACAGCGTATATCAAATGCGTTTTCCATTAAAAAGAGATGATGGAACCATCGAAGTTATCGAAGCTTATCGTGTACAGCACAGTCACCATAAAACACCGTGTAAAGGTGGTATTCGTTTTAGCGACGAAGTAAACCAGGATGAAGTTATGGCGCTTGCATCACTCATGACGTACAAATGCGCTATTGTAAATGTGCCGTTTGGTGGTGGTAAAGGAGGAATAAAAATCAACCCAAAAAATTACTCAGTTTATGAGTTGGAAAAAATTACCCGTCGTTATACGGCAGAGCTTGTAAAGAAAAATTTTATCGGTCCCGGCATCGATGTACCTGCGCCGGATTATGGAACAGGCGCAAGGGAGATGAGCTGGATCGTAGACACATACCAATCTTTAAAACCTGGCGAAATTGACGCTGCAGGCTGCGTAACAGGAAAGCCGGTAACACAAGGTGGTGTGCGAGGCCGTACGGAAGCAACCGGGCTTGGTGTTTATTTTGGAATAAGAGAAGTTTGTAACATGCCGGATATAATGAAAAGGCAGGGACTTGAAATTGGTATAAAAGGCAAAACAGTAGTAGTACAGGGTTTAGGCAATGTGGGTTACCATTCTGCAAAATTTTTTAGAGAAGGTGGTGCAAAAGTAATCGCACTCGCAGAATATGAAGGTGCAATCATGAATGTAGATGGACTGAATGAAGAAGCAGTTTTTCAACACAGAAAAGCAACCGGTTCTATTTTAAATTTTCCCGGCGCAACTAACCTTGCAAAAAATACAGATGCTTTAGAGCTTGAATGCGATATACTAATTCCTGCTGCATTAGAAAATGTAATTAACGGCGAAAATGCACCAAGGGTAAAAGCAAAAATTATTGGTGAAGCTGCTAATGGTCCTTGTACACCTGAGGCTGATGAAATTTTTCAGCAAAAAGGAATTCTTTGTGTGCCTGATATGTACCTAAATGCAGGTGGTGTAACAGTAAGTTATTTTGAGTGGTTAAAAAATCTTAGCCATGTTCGTTATGGTCGTATGGAAAAGCGTTTTACCGAAAATTTAAATTCGCACATACTAACTCAAATGGAAACGCTTACGGGCAAAATGGTAAACGATACAGAGCGTGCTTTTATTTTGCACGGGCCTGAAGAAGTTGATCTTGTGCACAGTGGGTTAGAAGAAAGTATGATTGCTGCAACAAGAGAAATTATGGAAATATGGTTAAGCAATCCTGATATACCAGATATGAGAACTGCAGCCTACGTAAACGCAATAAACAAAGTTGCAACCAGCTACGGCGAGTTAGGAATTTTCCCATAATATTCTTTATAATTAATTTTAAAAAGCCCCGGGTATTTTACTTGGGGCTTTTAGTTTTACAACATTTGGCAGCATTTGTACGGCGTACTGCGGCTGCGGTATTTTTTTACAAATATGCCTCTGGCATTTGTAAAAAAATACTACCCTTCGCATGCCGCAGCCCGTCAGTAATATAACACAGGTCAACTTTTATTATGCGTTGTGGTTTTTGCATGTTAAATTTTTTGTATTTATATGTCATCTTTTTGGTTTAATTTTATTGTATGCAATCAGCGCACAAATACTTACCACATTATACTTACGAAGATTATTCTTTGTGGGAAGGTAATTGGGAATTGATTGATGGTATACCTTATGCCATGTCTCCTGCACCGATTATGAAACACCAACTTGTGAATGGAAACTTGCACTCAGTATTTAAAGATGCGTTAAAAAAAGGTTGTGGAAAATGCAAAGCATATATACCTATAGATTGGAAAGTAAGAGAGGATACCATTATACAACCAGATTTAAGTATTATATGCGGTGATGCTAATAAAAAGTTTTTAGATTATCCACCGGTTTTAGTTGCTGAAATTTTATCTCCTTCAACAGCTGTGAAGATAGAAATTTAAAAAAAGAAATTTATGCTTCGCAGGCAGTAAAGTATTACCTCATTTTAGATCCTGCATTTAATAAGTTAGAAGTGTATGAATTTATAAATGGTGCATACAATCCGATTGCTGTCTCTCCATCAAATTTTATATTTACTTTCGATGACGGCTGCATTGCCGAAGTAAATTTTGATGAACTCTGGAATTAACTTTCGATTTTACGGCTTTTATTAATAAATTTTCCACAAGTTTCGGGTTGTGCTATCTAATAATCACGGCTACATTTGTTTTAAATTTTTTATAAAATGTATTCCCAGCATCAAACAGATTTTAGCAGAATAGCAGAGGCGATTTTTTTCATTAGTAAGAACTTTACAAAGCAACCAAGTTTAGAAGAAATTGCCAAACATGTGCATGTAAGTCCATCACATTTTCAAAAAATGTTTATTGAATGGGCAGGTGTAAGTCCTAAAAAATTTCTACAATATATTTCTATAAATTATGCAAAATCAAAATTAAGAAAAGATCAGGCAACACTATTTAATACCGCTATCGACACAGGTTTATCCGGTACGGGAAGATTGCATGATCTATTTATTAATATAGAAGGAATGACACCCGGCGAATACAAAAACGGTGGCGAAAATCTTACAATTAAATACAATTGCTTAGAAAGCATTTTTGGAAAACTTATTATTGGAACGACAGAAAAAGGTATTTGCCACATAGCTTTTTACGAGGATGAAAAGTTCGGTTATAACCTACTTGTCAAAGGTTTCCCAAACGCTACATTTATAAAGGAGGACAATGTTGACCAAACAGATATTTTACAAATATTTACCGATGATTACAATTCTGCTAATAAAATTAAACTGCATTTAAAAGGAACTTCTTTTCAACTAAAAGTGTGGGAAGCATTATTGACTATTCCATTTGGCGGCTTGGCTACATATGGGGAAATATCTGATAAAATAAAAAGTCCAAAAGCTTCAAGGGCGGTAGGTTCAGCCATCGGTAAAAACCCTGTCACATTTTTAATACCATGTCACAGAGTTATACAATCTACCGGGTTATTTGGCGGCTACATGTGGGGAGAAAAACGAAAAACTGCTATTATTGGTTGGGAAGCTGTGAAGACCGTAAATAATTTGGAATTTTAAAAAAAGATTTCGGATTTAAATATTCACAAATGCCAATTCAAATTGGATTATTGACATTGCCCGGCATTTCAAAAATCTCCTCAAAACCGTTTCCTTTTTTTTTTAAAGCTGCACAATGATTACCATTTGTTATAACAATAAAAGGAGCTTGAATTGTGGAGTTGTAATTTAGAACCTGTCTCAATGTACTTTCAGATAACGGGACATTCATTTCTTTACACTCAACAATTATAAAAGGCACAGCATCTTTATAAACGACAATATCAAAACGCTTTTTTACTTCACCAATTTGTAATTTTTTTTCAATTGCAATTAAAGAAGCAGGATAACGCAAAACTTCTATTAAATACAATATAAAATTTTGCCTCACCCATTCTTCAGGTGTTATCATGAACCATTTTTTGCGAATTATACAGAAGATAATTTCCTTTTCGTTCTCCGTTTTTATTGAAGGCTTTTTTTCAGGGTAAACAATTTTTATCATATTTTGTAAATGTAGTAAACTAAGTATTTATGTTTTTGTAAACACATGATGGATAAAACTTGCCATTTTGCTTTAAAAATAAAAATCGTAATTTAAACGAATAAAAAAAAGTATGAAATCAAAAGAAGAAATAGTAGATAACTGGCTACCGAGATACACAGGACAAGCATTAAAAGATTTCGGTGAGTATATTTTGCTCACAAACTTTAGTAATTATGTAACCATGTTTGCACAATGGAACAATGTTGAAATTGTAGCAATGGATAGACCAATGCAATGCGCAACAGCAAATAACATTACGATTATAAATTTTGGAATGGGCAGCCCAGGTGCAGCAACGGTTATGGATTTACTTACTGCTATTAAACCAAAGGCAGTTTTGTTTTTAGGTAAATGTGGTGGTCTTAAAAAAAGAAATAAAATTGGAGATTTAATTTTACCCATCGCAGCAATAAGAGGTGAAGGTACAAGCAATGATTATTTTCCGCCCGAAGTGCCGGCTATGCCATCGTTTGCGCTACAAAAAGCCATATCTACTACCATCAGAGATTATGAGCAGGATTATTGGACGGGCGTATGTTATACAACAAACAGAAGAGTTTGGGAACATGACGAAGTTTTTAAAGAGTATCTACAAAAAGTCCGTGCTTATGCCATCGACATGGAAACTGCTACCATTTTTACCGTAGGATTTTACAATAAAATTCCAACTGGTGCTTTGCTGCTCGTAAGCGATAGCCCAATGGTGCCCGAAGGTGTAAAAACAGAAGCTAGCGATAAAGCGGTAACATCCAATTTTGTAGAGCAGCATTTAAAAATCGGCATTGATTCATTAAAGCAATTAATGAATGATGGTTTAACAGTCAGGCATTTGAAATTTTAATATTTTAGTCATGTTGCCATTGGTGCAAATAAAAAATTTAAATATTTCTTTTGCACAGGATAAAAAAACTGTACAAGCAGTAAAGAATATTTCCTTCAATATACCAAGTGGTAAAATAACAGCATTAATTGGCGAAAGCGGTTCAGGTAAATCTGTAACCGCTTTGTCGTTTTTACAATTATTGCCTTTGCAGGCAAACACAACTGGTAGTATTTTATTTAGCCAAGATGGATTAGTATCAGCTGAGCTTGTAAATATGCCTACCGTATTAATGCAAAAGCTCCGTGGTAATAAAATTGCTATGATTTTTCAAGAGCCAATGACATCCTTAAACCCTGTTCATACATGTGGAGCACAGGTTATGGAAGCATTGATGTTACATAAACAAATAGATAAAAAAGCAGCAAGGCTTGCAACAATAGAGTTATTTAAGAAAGTTGAATTGCCTAAGCCTGAACAAATGATAAACCGTTACCCACACCAAATAAGTGGTGGGCAAAAACAACGGGTTATGATAGCGATGGCTATGAGTTGTAACCCCGCATTTCTTATAGCCGATGAGCCTACAACTGCATTAGATGTAAGGGTACAGAAAAATATTTTGTTGTTGCTAAAAAAACTACAGGCTGAGAATGGAATGGGTATTTTATTAATTACTCATGATCTTTCTTTAGTGGCAGATGTGGCAGATGAAATAGCTGTAATGTACAAAGGAGAGTTGGTAGAAACAGGGAACGCAAATATTGTTTTAACCCAACCCCAACATTTATATACAAAAGCTTTGCTTGCGTGTAAGCCCTCTGGCGAAAATAAAGGGAAAAGATTGAGAGTGGTTGCAGATGTGTTAAATGGCAATATAATTAACGAAGCTGTAAAATCAAGTAATACATTAAACTCATCAACTCAAACGGTTTTAAAAGTTGAAAACCTGCATGTAAAATTTGCTGCTGCAAAAAACATCTTTGGGAAAGTAACACAATATTTTAACGCTGTAGATGATGTAAGTTTTACCGTAAATAAAAATGAAATTGTAGGGTTAGTAGGGGAGAGTGGTTGTGGTAAAACAACTTTGGGGAGGGCTGTTTTAGGATTGGTAAAACCTACATCTGGCAACATTGTTTTTAATAATAAAAATATTGCAGCTTACGACGATAGTGAAATGAGAGTGGTACGAAAAGAATTGCAAATAGTTTTTCAAGATCCTTACGGTT
>JBBRPX010000116.1:0-11177 GCA_038227505.1 Chitinophagales bacterium | reverse complement strand
GTTTATGTAAGAGAAGCAAATGCAGACCAGTTGCTTGAACTTGCATTGCTGGAAAATTTACAAAGAGAAAACCTGAATGCCATAGAAATTGCACTGTCATATAAAAGATTAATGGAAGATCTGGATTATACACAAGAGAAAGTTGCAGAGCGTATGGGGAAAGAAAGAAGTACTGTTACAAATTATATTCGTTTATTAAAACTACCGCCAGATATTCAGGTAGCGGTTAGAAATGGTATTATTAGTATGGGCCATGCAAGAGCACTCATTAATGTTGATATGGTAGACAAACAGTTGTTCATTTTTTCTGAAATAAAAAGCAAAGAATTATCAGTTAGGCAAACCGAAGATCTTGTTCGAAGAATGTACCATGGCAGCGATGCTGTTAAACCTTCTGTAAAAGCCGGATTATCGCCCGCATTTAAAAAAATTGAAGATAATTTAGCATCAACTTTTGGTACCAAAGTAAACTTGGTGCATAGCAAAAAGGGCAATGGTAGCATTTCATTTGATTATTATTCGTTAGAAGAATTAAATGGGCTGTTAGAAAAACTAAATATTAATGTGAGTTGAAGCAGTTACAAAAAAAAATTTTATTTGTTATTTTTTTTCTTTTGCAGATTTGCTTTGTGCATGCACAGGAAAAACTTGTTGTTGACACTTCGGGCAAAGTGATTTTTTCAAAAAACATTAAGTCTCTTAATGACAGTGCTGCAAAAAAATACAATCCAGGAATAGCCATACGTCGCTCGGCAATATTACCCGGTTGGGGACAATTCACAAATAAAAAATACTGGAAAATACCGCTGGTATATGCAGGCATTGGCATTCCGGCATATTTGTTTAGTCGCAATCTTAAACAATATAAACAGGCAAAGCAAGCCTTTATTTTAGCTACAGATGGAGATATTACAAACGATAACCAAATTGTAGAACCTTATTACAGCGTACGAATGCAGCCCGATAGAATTAGGGTTTTTAGAAACTCAGTTAGGCAAAATGTAGATTATTCTGTTTTGTTTTTTATTATTTTTTGGGGGTTAAATGTGGCAGATGCTGCAGTAGATGCCAATCTAAAAACCTTCGATGTAAGCGATGAATTAAGTCTGCAAATAAAGGGCGGCTACAGCCCACTTGCCAATACAAATGGTTTAAGCATTGTATTAAATATTGGTAAGCGCAAGTAAATTTTAAATTATCTCCTTTTGAAGCCCTGCAACATGTCATATCTTAGCCGTATGAAAATAGCGTTGATAGGTTATGGCAAAATGGGCAAAGCAATAGAAGAAATTGCGCTTAGCAAAGGGTATGAAATCATGTTGAAAATAAATGATGAAAACCTTTCTGAACTTAATGCTACAAACCTCGAAAAGTGCGATGTAGCAATTGAATTTACAAACCCCGAAAGTGCTATCGAAAATATGCGTGCTTGTTTAGCCGCAGATATCCCTGTTGTATGTGGCAGCACAGGTTGGGTAGCGCATGAAAATGAAATAAAGCAATTTTGTACGGAGCACAACGGCTCTCTTTTATACTCTAGTAATTTTAGCATAGGCGTAAACATCTTCTTCGAAATAAACAAAAAACTTGCTGCGTTAATGGCTCAGCAAAAAGGCTATATAGTTAATATAGAAGAGACGCACCATACACAAAAAAAAGATGCTCCAAGTGGCACCGCCATCAGTATTGCGCAGCAAATAATATCAGAGCGAAGCGATAAAAACAACTGGACATTAAATGCTCCAAACAGCGATGAAATATTAATAGAAAGCAAAAGAATTGATCCGGCTCCCGGCACACATCATGTACGTTATACTTCTGCAATTGATGACATAGAAATCATACATACAGCCCACAGCAGAAAAGGCTTTGCGGTGGGTGCACTTACAGCAGCAGAATTTTTAGTAGGCAAAAAAGGTATTTTTAGCATGAGCGACGTTTTAAAAACACATTTTTGATAATACAGATTTATGCCCTTTACAAAGAAAATTAAAAGAGCATTATTTTTCATGGCCTGTTTTTTTAAGGTAGCCTGCTTATTTGCACAGAATGATATTACAGATAATTTAAACAAGAAATTACAGAATGTCAATAATCGAAAGGAGATTATCAATGTAAGAAATTTAATAGCTGCCGAATTACGTCTATCAAACCCTGATTCAGCAATATCGTTTGCACAAGCTACAATTAACCAATCCGAAAAAGAACATTACGAGTAAGGCTTAGCAGTGGCTAATTTATGTGTTGCCTTGGGAAATAATGTAAAAGGCAACTATAATATTACAGAAGAATATGCAAACAAGGCTTTACAAATTGCTGAGAAATTAAATAATGATTCATTAAGAGCCGCATCACACTTGTCGCTAGCAATTGTTTACGAAAATAAAGGGCAATACGAAGACGCAATAAAAAAAGCTTTACTCGCCATTCGTCTTTACGAAAATATAAACAATGTTGATGGTGTTGCAAGAGCAAGATTAATAATGGCACAATTGTTTCAAACGAAAAACGATTTGCCTGCAGCAGAAAAAATTTTACAAGAGCTTACAGGTGTATCAACAGAAGATAAAAAACTTCAAATAAATATTTTGCATACGCTTGCAAATGTTTACGGTATGCAGGAAAAGTACAAACAAGCTTTTGAACTTGATGAGAAAGCCTTAAAAATATGTGATGCCTACAATGTAAAATACCTAAAATCTTCGGTATTTGATAACATGGCAAACTGCTACATGTATTCAGGCAATTTCACCGAAGCAAAAGTATACTTTTTAAAAAGTTTTGAGATAGATTCCGCCTTCAATAATAAAAAACAAATGGCAGATACTTATTTAAATTTAGGACAACTATCGCAAATGGAAGGTAAAAATACAGAGGCAATAAAAAATTTACATAGAGCTATAACACTGGCAACCCAAGCGCAATATAAATTGGGGCTTTTTCAAGCTTACCTGTCATTAAGCAAAGCCTATAATAAAAATAAGCAACCAGATAGTGCACTCTTTGCAGTAAACATGGGGTACGAAATAAAGGACAGTTTTATTAAAGAAAAGTCCGAAGGTAAAATAGCAGAGCTTGAAACCATTTACCAAACAGAAAAAAAGGAACAAAAGCTTTTATTGCAAAAGAGTGAAATAAACAAAAAAAATTACCTTTTATTAGCTCTTGGTATTGCACTACTCTTAATTATTTTTTCAGGTATTTTTTATTATAGACGACGTGATCTGCAAAATAAAATAGCTATTCAACATGAGGTTTTATGGCAACAGGATATTGCAACAAAAGCAATTATACACGCTGAAGAAAATGAAAGAAAAAGAATTGCAGCTGAGTTGCACGATGGCGTTGGACAAATGATGAGCGCAGCAAAAATGAATTTATCAGTATTTGAACATGAGTTAGATTTTAAAAATGAAAAACAACGATTAGGTTTTGAAAATATCATTGGAATAATAGATGAAAGTTGTAAAGAAATAAGAAATGTCAGCCACCAAATGATGCCCAACGCATTACTTAAAAGTGGGCTCGCAAATGCAGTAAGAGAATTTATTTCGAAAATAGACAATCGGATTATTAAAATTTCGCTGCATGCAGAAGGAATAAACAAAAGACTTGATGCAGACGTGGAAACAGTTTTGTACAGGGTAATACAAGAATGTGTAAATAACGTTCTAAAACATGCAAATGCAAATCATTTAGATATTTCTCTCCTAAAAGAAACCGACTCAATTGCCATTACCATCGAGGACAACGGCGTAGGTTTTAATACAAAGGAAAAAGAAAAATTTAATGGTATTGGGTTGAAAAATATTTATTCCCGTATTGCCTATCTGCAGGGTACTATTGACTTTTCATCTGAAAAAAATAAAGGTAACGTTGTTGCAATTTTTATTCCTCTGAATCAGCCTTAGTTTGTAATTAAATTTAGAAAAACGAAGTATCATCTCCTAACTGCCAATAATAATTATATATTTGAGTAGAAGAAAGTGTATGAAGAAGGAAAAGATATCCCTAGCCATTGTTGACGATCACCAGATAGTAATTGACGGATTAAAGTCTTTATTGGATGGGCACCCTAATTTTATTGTAAAAATAGAAAGTACTTTTCCGGAAAAAATGGAAGCAATGTTGGCTGCAACCAACGTAGATATATTGCTGACAGATATTATGATGCCTGTGTTAAATGGTGCACAACTTGCAAAAATTGTAAAAACAAAATTTCCCGAAATAAAAATACTTGCACTTTCTATGAGTGGGCAAGGCGATTTGGTAAATCAAATGATTGATGACAGTGATATTTCAGGGTATGTTTTAAAAAATTTAGGCAAGCAAGAACTTATTACCGCACTTGAAAAAATTGCAAATGGTGGTGTTTACTTTAGCGCTGAGGTATTGGAAGAGATGATGAAAGCTAGTGAAAGAAAAAAGACTGCTGATGAAGTTCATCTTACCATAAGAGAGATAGAAATTATCAGGCTAATTGAAAAAGAATACAACAATAAACATATTGCAGACACTTTGTTTATTAGCGAGCGAACTGTGGAAACGCACCGTAAAAATATTTATAGAAAAACACAAACCTCGGGGTTAATTGGCCTTATTAAATACGCTTATGAGCACAAATTAATTGAGATAAGGGCATAGCTCTTTGTCACCTGAATTAATAACGCATAGCAGGTTTTAATTTTGCCCAAAGCTCATTATCAAAACTACTTGGCCCCAAAGTTGTTGGGCCTGCGCTATCACCCAGCCTTACAACCACTGCATCCAAACTTGGAATTACATAAATTTTTTTGTCGTCTTTGCCTAGCGCCATATACATATCTGCGGGTGCATTAGGCACCAGCGAAACAGGAAAAATAATTTGAGATTGCGGTACCATAGTAGATGCTTTTCCATTTAACCACCACAAATAACCATAGCTTAAATTATAATTCTGGGAGGTATTTGTCATAGAAGAAAAGTATGCGTCATCATTTAACAGAGCAACGCCGTTCCATTTTCCTTTGCTTAAAACCAAAGACCCGAATCTTGTTGCCTCTCTCGTTGTACAATACATAACATAATTAAACCATTGTGCATTTGGCATTCCAATTTTATCAAATAATTTTTCTTTACAGTAAGCGTTAAACGTTTTACTACTTGCTGCAGCCAATACATTTTGCAATAAATGGTAAGGAGCGTTATGGTATGCCCATCTTGAACCTGCATCTGCTTTATAAATAAGGCAGGCGGGCGCTGTACAATCCTGATCAGGCACGCCATCATCAAGCCCCGTAGTCATTGTAAGCTGGTTCTTAATTGTGATAAGGTTCTCTTTTGCCAAGGGCAGAGACGTCCACCCTGTTCCTAAATATTGGGAGGTTTTATTGTTGATGTTTAAAATACCATCTTGCTGTGCAATACCTGCTACAAAACCAACTACGCTTTTCCCTGCGCTTGCAATATAGTAACGAGTATCTTTTGTCCAGTTGTTCCAGTATTGCTCTTTTACTATTTTACCATGTTGCAAAACGATCAAGCCAAAAGTATTTTTTGTACCTGCAAAGTCAAATGCCTGTTGCAACATAGCATCATCCCAACCTATTGATACAGCTGTTTTTGTTTCCCAAATATCTCCTGCCAAAGGTGGGTAATAATAATTTTCAGGTAGGGAAACCGGAGGAGTCGTAATTATATTGGCATCATTACCTTTTTGACAACCAATTAGGAATGTAACAAAAAAAGTGAAGGAAAATAAATATTTCATATTTTTTTAAGACTTGGTCAAGTTATAAACGTTTAAAACAACAATATATTTTGGGGCTCTCGTCAACATCTAAGCATCAACATTTGTTCACGCTTCTTCGGGCTCCGCTATCGCTCCGGTATTCGCTTTGCTCACACTTCCCCTACGCATCGTGCAGCCCGTCGCCTACTGAATCATTTTTCAACTTTTATCAACCATAAAGATTGTGTATTTTTTATCCAAATACGATATTAGAACCACACTTTACACCCTATATTTGCAGGGCAAAAAAGCACCTGACGTAGGTAAAATAACACAATAATAAAAATTACAATTACATGGCTGCAAAAACCGATAATTTTCAATCGCCCGATTACTTTAATGTAGATGATTTACTAACGGAAGAACACAAGTTGATAAGAGAAAGCGTGCGCAATTATGTAAAAAAAGACATCTCTCCAATCATTGAAGATTATGCACAGCGTGCTGAGTTTCCAACACAAATTATAAAGCAGTTGGGCGAGCTAGGTTGCTTTGGGCCAACTGTACCAGAGCAATACGGCGGTGGTGGTCTTGATTATATTTCTTATGGCTTGATGATGCAGGAGCTTGAACGTGGCGATAGTGGCGTACGTTCTACTGCGAGCGTGCAAGGGAGCCTTGTAATGTTCCCCATTTATCAATATGGAAGCGAAGCACAACGCAATAAATATTTGCCCAAACTTGCAAGCGGCGAATGGCTTGGTTGCTTTGGATTAACTGAACCAAACCATGGCAGCGACCCGGCGGGAATGCTTACCAATTTTAAAGATAATGGCGATGACACCGTTACGCTAAACGGAGCAAAAATGTGGATCAGCAATGCCCCGTTTTCGGAAATTGCAGTTGTGTGGGCAAAAGATGATAGCGGAGACGTGAGAGGTATTATTGTTGAAAGACAAATGAAAGGTTTTAGCACACCAACAACACATGGCAAATGGAGTCTTCGAGCTAGTGCCACAGGTGAGCTTGTTTTTGATAATGTTATAGTACCAAAAGAAAATATTTTACCAAATGTAAAAGGGTTGAAGGGGCCTTTAGGTTGCTTAACCAAAGCACGATACGGTATTGCGTGGGGCGCTATTGGTGCAGCAATGGATTGCTACCATATAGCGTTAGAGTACAGCAAAGAACGAGTACAGTTCGGTAGACCAATAGCAGGCTTCCAACTACAACAAAAAAAATTGGCCGAAATGATTACTGAAATTACCAAGGCGCAATTGCTTAACTGGCGGCTGGGTACCTTAATGAATGAGGGCAAGGTAACACCGGCACAAGTGAGTATGGCAAAAAGAAATGCCTGCGAAGTAGCAACCAATATTTGCAGAGATGCTAGGCAAATGCTAGGCGGAATGGGGATTACAGGAGAGTATCCAATTATGAGGCACATGATGAATTTGGAAAGTGTTATCACCTACGAAGGCACGCATGACATTCATTTACTGATAACAGGAATGGATATTACAGGGTTGAATGCGTTTAAATAGCCCCTTCTAACCTCCCCGGAGGGAGGGAATTGGAAGATCGACCAAATATAATTGAAGGATCATTATGCTTCTTTAATTGTGTTTATAAAATCAGCGAAAATTTGAAAAATCTGCGATCAACAAACAAAGAATTATTAAAATATAAATTACCTATGAACATAAAAAATGTTTCAGTTATCGGAGCAGGGCAAATGGGAAACGGGATTGCACATGTGTTTGCGCAAGCAGGTTTTAAAGTAACATTGATAGACGTAAACGCAGCACAACTTGAAAAAGCAATTGCAACCATTGGTAAAAACTTTGATAGGCAGATCGCAAAAGGTAGTCTAACAGAAGAAAACAAAAAAGCTGCGTTAGAAAATATTACCAGCAATACAGATTTAGCAGCAGGTGTAAAAAATGCTGACTTAGTTATTGAAGCTGCCACTGAAAATATTGAACTAAAATTAAAAATATTTACGGTCATTAATGAGGCGGCACCTGAGGGTTGTATTCTTGCAACCAATACTTCGTCCATCTCTATTACAAAAATAGCCGCCGCAACAAATCGACCTGAACATGTTATTGGAATGCATTTTATGAATCCGGTACCTGTGATGAAACTGGTTGAAATTATAAATGGCTATGCAACAAAAAAAGAAGTAACAACTGCCGTAGTTGATTTAAGCAAAGTACTTGGCAAAACGCCTTGCGTAGTAAATGATTACCCAGGCTTTGTAGCAAATAGAATTTTAATGCCGATGATCAATGAGGCCATCACAACCTTGTTTGAAGGCGTTGCAGGTGTAGAAGAGATTGATACCGTCATGAAACTTGGAATGGCGCATCCAATGGGGCCGTTACAATTAGCAGATTTTATCGGTTTAGATACTTGTCTCTCCATATTAAAAGTATTGCACGATGGTTTTGGCAATCCAAAATATGCTCCATCTCCGTTATTGGTGAATATGGTAATGGCTGGCAAATTTGGAGCAAAATCAGGGGAAGGTTTTTATGTTTACACCCCTGGCAGTAAAGACTTAGTGGTAAGTAAAAGTTTTAGCAAATAATTTATGGAAGAGTATAAACTATTTATGCTGATGCTTGGCTGTAGGCCTGTTGGAAGAAATACTGAGCAGCATGATATTTACTTTGGAATTGCCAAAACCTTAAAAGATTTAATACCCTCTATAAAATCATTTTGGAAATCATCAGGGAATATTCACATAGATGCTTGGAGAATTGTAAATAACGTAGATGGCTTTCAAATAAAAATTACAGAAAAAACAAGCAATGATAAAGGGGAAAATAAACTCTTTTTTCTAAATCTTGGCGGTTATAAAGAAAATGAATTTGATGAATTTCACTATAAAATCTTAACGGTTTCAAAAGATAAAAGTGAAGCTATTGCAACGGCAAAAAAATCTGCCTTTTATCAACATACCGGTTTTGGAAAAATTGCCACTTCTCATATCGATGATAAATTTGGCGTTGATGTAGATGATATTTTTGAAATAAAAGATATCCTTACAGCAGCAGATAAAATGACTTTTTCAATTTCTATCATTAAAAGTGAAACTGAATTGCCAGACGATGTCTTAAACCTTGGCTATTTTAAATTGGCAAATCTTTGATTAATAAAACAATCCTCAATTTAAAATATTGTTATTAGCAGTATTTTCAAAAACGCATTTAACAGTATATCCCAAAGGCTTATAATAATTAGTAAGTATGTCTGTGATGTGTTTTTCAGCCATCTTAATATATTCTTTATTGTTCTCTATATTTAAAAGTGCTTGAGCATATAGTTTCTTCTGAGCTTTTACCAAATCATCCATTGAGGCGTTCATAAAAATACCAGTTTGGCTCATGGTTTCCATCTTATCCATTTTAAGTTGTAAACTCAACAGTTTACTGTGTGGTAAGGTTATTATAACACTCGACGCTTTGGTATCAATATCCATTTTTTGGTTACTCATGTCAACCCCAAATTTTGCCTCGTAAGGCAGGGCAACCAACAAAGTATTTTCAGAGAAATAATTTTTGAACTTTGCCCAAGTACCATCATTGTCTTCTTTGTTGCTTATTTTTAATTTTACATTTCCTGTCACATCAAGTGCTCCAAGTTCTGCAATTTGCTTTATCATTTCAACATTTTCAATCAATGAAATTTTAGTATTTGATTCACCATTCTTCTTTCCTAAAAAATAAAAAGCAACAGCTAATAATAACACCATCACTATAACAACAGAATTCTTCATTTTATACTCTTTTCTTTTTTAATACAAGGTCGTAACTATCACCTATCATTTCTATCAGCAAAATCTTTTTTAACCCTTCGGGTAATACTGTATTCCAATGCGTTTTATTCATATGATAACCCGGCAATATCAACTCCGGATGTTCTTCCCGCAATTGAACCGCTTTATCAGGATCGCATTTTAAATTTATTCTTAACGTCTGTCCATTCAAATTTAGCAGCAAAAATATTTTATTATTTACTTTAAAAACTAATGTAGTATCACCAAAAGGGAAACTTTCAGTGACATCATTTTTTTCGAGTACATAATTTCTAATTTCTTCAGCGTTCATATTCTCCAAAAATACAAAGCCTCCTGTTATAATTTGGGAGGCGTTATTAGAAATTTTTAAAACCTATTTATTAAAATAGAATTCCTGTTAAGTTTCATCATTTTGATCGTCCACAATAGCTATTTTTTTATTTATTTGACCCGTAAGTATATCCCAAAACATAACAAAATCTCCCGCAAGACTATAAAAAGGGTAGGTAAAAGTAGCGGGTCTGTTCTTTTCAATAAAAAAATGACCGACCCACGCAAAGCCATAACCCGTAAAAGGAATCAGTGCAAACAACCACCATTTACCGGTAATTATCCCTAAAATTAAAAACGATATCAATAATAACGTTCCGATAAAATGCAATGTCCTGTTTTTATAATCTGCGTGTTCCTTTAAATAATAAGGATAAAATGCTTTGAAGGATTGGTATTTTTTTTCAGTTGACATGATGAATTTTTTCTGGTTGCAAAAATAAACTTTTGCCGCATTGTTAATTATAAATTTCGGTAAAAGTTGTAACCGTATAGTAGGTACATAAATTTAAGAAATATTAGTTTACAAACTTCTTACGATATTTCAACATTACGAAGTTGTTTAAGTTTGAAGAGTACCTCTTCTTTAATTTCCAAAGGAATTGCAACAGTGTAAGTGGAAAAAAGAAAGTTCTCTTGGGATATAATTTGGCATTTGTAGTGCTTAATAATGGTAGAGATTTCATTTATGTTGGTGTAATCAAATTCTATTTTAATCTTAAAAAGAAGTGGTTTTCTAATTGTTGGCACTACCTGTAAAGCCATGGCTGCGGCAGATTTATAAGCATTTATTAATCCCGGAACCCCCAGCAATGAGCCTCCAAAATATCTAATAACTACAATAAGAACATCCGTTAATCCCTTGCTTTCTATTTGACCCAAAATTGGCTTACCTGCACTACCTGACGGTTCGCCATCGTCGCTTGACCTAAATTTATTTCCATCTATACCGAGCTTATAGGCAAAACAAAAATGTACAGCTTTAGGGTGCTTTTTCTTTAATTTTTGAATAATCGGTTTAAAATTTTCAATATTGTCTAATGGAAACGAATAACCGGTAAAAGTGCTGCCTCGATCTTTAAATGATGCCTCACCTGGTTGTTCAATTGTGTTATAATGGGTCATTATTATTGTTTAGAAAAAAATCTATTCTGTCAGTAAGAATATTTATTGTTGATCTTAATTTTTGATCTTTGAATTTGGGTGCACACACACCTTTGTTTAAAAAAAGAACAGTATTTGTAATTACTCTAGCTTCATCCCACAAACCAGCATTAATAAAATATTGTAAAGTTTTAATGCCTCCTTCAATGATGACTGAATTTATTTGCC
>JBBRPX010000115.1:0-11336 GCA_038227505.1 Chitinophagales bacterium | reverse complement strand
CAAATAAACGATAAAACTGCTGATGAATTAATGGGGCTTGCATACGATAGTGGCATCAATTTTTTTGATAATGCAGAAGCGTACGCATTGGGCGAAAGTGAAAAAATGATGGGACGTATTATAAAGAAAAAGAAATGGGACCGTACGTCGTTTGTACTATCATCTAAAGCATATTTTGGCTGGCATGGTGCTGAAAACAAACCCAACCAAACGGGCAACAGCAGAAAGCATTTAACGGAAGCTTGTAACGAAGCTTTGCAGCGTATGCAGGTAGATTACCTGGATCTTTTTTATTGCCACAGAGCAGATAAAAATACCCCGATAGAAGAAACTGTACGTGCCATGAATACGCTTATACAACAAGGTAAAATTTTGTATTGGGGCACAAGCGAGTGGACTGGAGTAGAAATTATGGAGGCACACAGAATTTCAGAAAAGTACGGATTAATTGCCCCAACCATGGAGCAAGCACAATACAATTTATTTGAAAGGGATAAGATAGAAGCTGACTATGCCGAAATTTATAAAAATGTAGGGTTGGGTACCACTATTTGGAGCCCTTTGTGCTCAGGTTTACTTACTGGAAAATACAATGAAGGCATTCCAAAAAACAGCCGCTTTTCCATGGCAGATATGAGCGGCATTAAAGAAAAAGTTATACTGGGTGATAGAATAAAAAAGGTAAAAAAGTTACAAGAACTCGCTGCCAAAATGAATGTTAGCATAGCAGCATTGAGCATTGCATGGTGTATAAAAAACCCAAATGTAACCACAGCTATTTTAGGCGCAACGAAAAAGCAACAGCTTACCGAAAATCTCTCGGCTTTGAATGTGTTGCCTATGCTTAGCCACGAAGTGATGGATAAAATTGAAAAAATATTTCAAAGTAAACCTGCAATACTTTAAAAGAATGGTACAGGTTTATGGCATACCTAATTGCGACACAGTTAAGAAAGCAATGGGTTGGTTAAAAGAAAATAATATAGCATTTGCGTTTCACGATTTTAAAAAAGAGGGAATAACTGCATTAAAATTAAAAGAGTGGTTAAAAACTGTACCACTTGACCAAGTTTTAAACAAAAAAAGTATTGCGTATAAAAACTTAACCGGAGATGAAAAACAGCGTATAATGATAAAAGCAGAAGCCATTAAACTCATGCAAATCAATACAAATCTTATTAAAAGACCCGTGATTGAAACAGCTGGCACAATTTTAAATGGTTTTAATGAGGCAACTTATATACTTGCTTTTTCCAAAAAATAATGGCAGCAAAAACATTCATACTATCTACTACCCGGCTGGAAAATTTTAGTGATGGCGTTTTTGCAATCATTCTTACTTTACTTGCATTTCAATTTAAAATTCCCAAGTTTACAGAGGGCATTGGCTTAATGTATAACTTTTCTGAGCTGCTTACTATTGCCCCCTATTTATTAGGTTTTATATTCAGTTTTTTCTTTATTGCCGTATTTTGGGTTAACCACCATAGTTTATACCACGCTGTAAAAGAAGTAAATATTGTATTAATTTGGTACAATATTCACTCTCTTTTTTGGATATCTATGATTCCCTTTGCCATTGCAATGGTAGGCAATCACCCTCATTTATCTATTTCAGCAATAAGTTTAGGCATTGTGTTATTTATGGCATCTCTGGCAGCATTTCTATTATTTCGTTATTGTTATATTAAATCAAAATTGGTAGATGAAACGTTATCCTCTGAAAGTATAGACAAAGGAAACGTAAGAAATATCGCCGCAATTTTGGTTACTTTTTTAGGAATTTTAGTCGCTTTTAAATGGGTTTATCTATCGTATTGTGTTTACTTTGCCGTAATCATCATTTTCGTTATTCCATTAAAAATGGAAAAGAAAATGCGAGGCTCAAAAAACAGAATCCAACAAGACCCAATTACATCTATTTAATTATAATTTAAACTTTAAACGCATGAAAAGAAATGCAACCGCCGTTTGGCAAGGAACAGGCAAAGATGGCAAGGGCCACTTAACCACCCAGAGTACAGCATTAGATAAAACACAATATTCTTTTAAAAGCCGTTTTGAAGATGGTGTGGGTACAAACCCTGAAGAACTTGTGGCTGCTGCGCATGCAGGCTGCTTTACTATGAAATTAAGTTTTGTATTGCAGGAAGCTGGTTTTACTGCAGATAATATTGAGACCAAGTGCGATATTGACCTTGTTGATGGTGCAATTGCATCATCTCACCTTACAGTAAATGCAACAATACCAAACATTACAAAAGACCAATTTGATACGGCAGTTGCTGATGCAAAAGAAAATTGTCCTATATCTAAATTGTACAATACCAATATTACTGCAACAGCTACCCTTTCGTAATAATTAATTAATATAGCGAGCCATTGTAATAATTACCATAAAAGGAAATTATGACAATGGCTGGTTTTTTTCTTTATATGTTTGCCGTCCATTTAAAACAAATTTAGAAAAGACTTGACGCAAAATCAACCAAAAGTTTCAGTAATTATGGCTGTTTATAATACGGATTTTTCATTCGTAAAGAGGGCTATAGATTCCGTATTGAAGCAAAGTTTTCAAAATTTTAAATTAATTATTGTAGATGATGGCAGTGATTACGATCCTGAGCAGAAGCTACTTCGGTATATAGCGCCATTTAAACACAAGATTTCTTACCAATACCATTCAAATTGTGGGCAATCGCATTCAATCAATAAAGGAATTTTACAAAGCAGTAGCGAGTACATTACCATTTTAGATTCAGATGATGAATATGAGCCACATCATTTACAAAACTGTCTAAATGAAATGCAGCACGCAGATTTAATAGCTTCTACCACAAAAACAATTGTAGACAAAGAAGAAGATTATTATGTACCTGATAAGTATGAACGATCTACCAGTATTCATGTAGATGATTGTATTTTATTTGCAACACTTTTTGGGAAAAAAGAAGTTTTTAAAGCTATTCAATTTCATGATGCTTATGCGGCAGATGCACATTTTTACGAAAGAGCAGCCGAGCAATTTAAAGTAAAGAAAGTAAATTTGCGTACCTATATTTATTACCGCAACAACCCAAACAGTATCTGTGCAAAAATGAAGAATAACAATTTTGTACTAGTTGCATAATTAAATATGCCCTCTAAAAAAAATTACAATCAAATTATAATGGGCTGTCTGTTTACGGGCATTCATGATGTAAACAGAAATACTGCTTTACAAAATGATGACTACAGCTTAATAAAAGATTGGGCAGATTCTATCATTGCATTAAATCTTACGGGAATAATTTTTCACAATAATTTTTCAGCAGAAACCAGTTTAGAATATGAAAATAAAAACATTCATTTTATACAGGTAAGGTATAATGCGTCCTTTAATCCCAATGTATACCGCTACTTTATTTACAACGGTTTTTTAAAAGAACACGGTGATAATATTAAACAAGTTTTTTGTACAGATGTAAGTGATGTTGCAGTACTTAAAACGCCTTTTGAAGATCCACTGTTCCTCAGTAAGCCCGATAAGCTTTTTTGCGGCGATGAACCCAAAAAGCTAAATGATGGGTGGATGAAGGACCATGCCTCGCATCTAAGAAACAATATTGCCGATTATGCAGCTTACGAAGAGACTTTTAACGATTCGCCATTATTGAACTGCGGCATTTTTGGCGGGCATGTAAAACTTATAAAGAAATTTATTGAGGACCTTACAAATATTCATAAACACTACAATCAAAATAATCAAACGGCCTTTACAGGAGATATGGGGGCATTTAATTACTTAGCCAGAACAAAATACAATAACCTTCTTTGCCATGGAGAACCTGTAAACACTGTATTTAAAGCCTTTGAAAAAAACAACAGCACGAGTTGGTTTAAACATAAGTAATAATTTTGTCTACATTATTTTTACTTTTCAAATGAATTTGTTAACTTTTCTTTTTTATAATTAAGAAATTTATTGCATGTCATTTAAAGGAAAAACAATTTTTATTACAGGTGCCAGCCGCGGTATTGGTAAAGCTATTGCAATACGTCTTGCTAGCGAAGGTGCAAATATTGTTGTAGCCGCAAAGAGCACAACAGAAGATCCTAAACTTGGAGGAACCATTTACTCTGCGGCAAAAGAAATAGAAGAAGCAGGTGGAAAATCACTCGCTGTAAAATGTGATATTAGAGACGAGTTGCAAATACAAGAGGCGGTTGATAAAGCTGTAGAAACTTTTGGCGGTATAGATGTTTTGATAAACAATGCCTCGGCCATTTCGTTAACAGGTACAGAAAAAACGGAACCAAAACGTTTTGATTTGATGCATGATATAAATGTGCGGGGTACTTTTTTTATGAGCAAGGCATGTATTCCCCATTTAAAAAAATCTGCCAATGCACATATCCTTACACTTTCGCCCCCTTTAAATATGGATATGAGGTGGTTTAAAGACCATATTGCATATACACTCACAAAATACAACATGACAATGATTGCATTGGGTTTGGCAGCAGAATTAAAACCTTTTGGCATAGCTTCCAATGCACTTTGGCCACGCACAACCATTGCTACAGCAGCAGTTCAAAATTTACTTGGGGGCGATGCTTTAATAAATATGAGCAGAACACCGGGTATTGTTGCGGACGCAGCTTTTTCTATTATAAGCAAACCCTCCAATACTTGCACCGGCAACACATTTATTGATGAAATTGTTTTAATGGAAGATGGCATTACAGACCTTGATAAATATGCTGTTGTACCAGGTGGAAAACTGTTTCAGGATTTGTTTTTGTAAGCCAATATTATTACCCTCTGCCAATATTATTTAAATCTTCCTCGTCAACAACATCAGGAAGTTTGTTTAAGTAATTGGTAAGCATAAAGTACGTAGAAACAGCGCATGTAATTGCTATAAGTAATATACTAAATAAATTATCTTTTCCAAAAATTACAAACCCAATAATTCCTCCAAAAAGTTCTGCTCCCATCCATGTCATTACTAACTGAAATCTCCATTTTAGAATAGAGAGGCCCTTTTTTTTAGCTAACTTTCCAATGTTAATCACAAGGAAAATCAATATTATGATATCAAGCATTTTGTTCTTTTAAACTAAATCTATATCAAAATTTACTAGCTCTACAAACTCTGAAATGCGGATATCAATATCTGCTTTAGTAATTTCTTTTAAACGTTCAGGTCCAAACTTTTCTACACAAAAACTTGCCATAGCACTTCCTACAATTATTGCCGTTTTCATGTTATCAAAACTAATGTCTTTTGTTTTTGCAAGGTGACCAATAAAGCCTCCCGCAAATGTATCTCCGGCACCGGTTGGGTCAAACACTTCTTCAAGCGGTAATGCAGGCGCAAAGAAAACCTGGCTTTCATGAAACAACAATGCTCCATGTTCTCCTTTCTTTATTATTAAAAAGCCCGGCCCCATTTCCATTATTTTTTTAGCAGCTTTTACCAACGATAATTCGCCGCTCAACTGTCTTGCCTCAGCATCATTGACTAATAACACATCTACATTTTTCAAAACCTCTTTTAAATCATCCATAGCTATATCCATCCAAAAATTCATTGTATCCATCACAATTAACTTGGGGCGCTTCTTTAATTGCTTAATAACGCTCAACTGTAATTTCGGCATTAAATTTCCTAACATTAAAAACTCAGCACCTTGGTAGCTATCGGGTACTATCGGGTTAAAATCTTCCAGCACATTTAAATCCGTAACAAGTGTGTCTCTGGAGTTCATGTCAAGGTGATATTTTCCGCTCCAGAAAAATGATTTTTTGTCTTTAACTATTTCAACACCATCAAGCTCTACACCTCTTGCAGTAAGTTCATCCATTTCTTCTTGTGGAAAATCGTAACCAACAATTGAAATTTGCTGAATAGGTTTTATAAAATTAGCAGCTGCATATGCCACGTAGGTTGCAGAGCCACCAATTATTTTATCTACTTTGCCAAAAGGCGTTTCAATTGCATCAAAGGCCATGGTGCCGACAGTAATTAAAGACATGGTATTAAATTTGTAGATTTGATTTGTTTAAAACGGGGCAAAAGTAAGGAAATTAATGTCCTAATTTGATAATGTGCTATTATGCTAATGGAGCTAATTATAATACAACGTTCAAGAAAATATTAAATCCTCGTACTATATATTCAACTAAGTTGTGTTGTACGTAGCCTAACAATTAATAACTGATAACAAATCAACTTTTTTAGATGCTACTTCACATACACCCAGATAACCCCCAACCACGGCTTATAAAGCAACTCGCTGAGTGTTTGAGGGATGGTGGTGTTATCATTTACCCAACTGATACGATTTACGGTATTGGTTGCGATATTTTACAACCTAAAGCCGTTGAAAAAATTTGTCGCATAAAGGGTGTAGATCCTGCAAAAGCACAACTATCGTTTATCTGCAAAGACCTTAGCCACCTGAGCGACTACACAAAAAGCATTGATACACCCTTGTACAGAATGTTAAAAAATTATTTACCAGGCGCTTTTACTTTTATTTTGCCCGCCAGCAAACAGGTTCCTAAAATTTTACAGAGTAAAAAATCAACAATTGGCCTTAGGGTGCCTGATAATAATATTTGTCGTGATTTGGGAGATGCATTGGGTAATCCAATTTTAAGTGCATCCTTACCTGGCGAAATGGTAGAGGATTACACGGACCCTGAAAATATATTTGAAAATTTTAAGGATCGGGTAGATTTTGTAATAGACGGTGGTATTGGAGGAATGGTACCATCAACTATTGTGGATTGTACCACAGATGATTGGACAATTTTACGGCAAGGGTTAGGCATTTTTGAAGGATAACAGCAACGATCATGTGTTAAAACGACTAATTAGGATTAGTTTTGTTAGCAAATTATGGCAAAAATAAAAATAGATACAAATGGATCTGTAAAAGATATGATCCTTACAAATGCAGCGGAACTTTTCAGAAAAAAGGGATTTGCAGCTGCTTCAGTTAGGGAACTTGCAGAAGCGCTTGGTATAGAAGCGCCTAGCCTTTACAACCACATAGGATCTAAGGCAGAATTGTTACAAGAAATTTGTTTTGGTGTGGCAAAAGATTATACGGTACACATGGATGAGGTACTTGCATCTAAAAAAAATGCAGCCGAAAAAACAGCTGAAATAATTCGTTTTCACGTAAGAAAATTATCAACAGATTTTGACAAGGTTTTTGTATCAGAACATGAATGGAAAAGGTTGCCACAAAAATTTCTAGAAGAGTTTTTAGCCCAAAGAAAACTCTATGAAAACAATATGATAGCTATCATAAAAGAAGGTATTGCAAAAAAAGTATTTAAAAATATATTACCAAGCATTTCTGTACTTGCCATACTTTCTGCGGTGCGTGGCTTGGAGCTAAGGCAACGCCACAAAAACGAATTTACCATAGAGGAATTGGAAGATACCATGATTGAGCATTTACTACACGGAATAATAAAATAATGGCTACACATTTTCACAGTTTAAAAGTAAAAGAGGTAAAGAGAGAAACGCACGATTGTGTATCTGTAAGTTTTTTAATACCCGAAGATTTAAGTGAAATATTTTCGTTTAAAGAAGGACAAAATATTACCATTAAAAAGAATATAAACGGCGAAGAAGTCCGTCGCTCTTACTCTGTATGCAATGCCCCTTATGAAAAGGAGTTAAGGGTTGCTATTAAAAAAACAACAGGTGGTTTATTTTCTTCTTTTGCCAACGATGAACTAAAAGCAGGCGACAGCTTGGAAATTATGCCGCCTACAGGCAGATTTAATGCTAAACCGGAAACCGGAAATTACCTTGCCATAGCTGCAGGCAGCGGCATTACTCCAATTATTTCTATTATAAAGCATACGCTTAAAACGCAGTTGCAAAGCAGTTTTACCCTTATTTATGGCAATAAAAGCCGTAGTTCCATTATTTTTTTTGAAGAAATAGAAGCACTTAAGAATAAGTTTATGGAGCGCTTTACATGTGTAAATATTTTAAGCAGAGAAAGAACGGATGCAGTTATAAATTATGGAAGAATTGGCACAGAAAAGTTAGAAGGACTGCAACATTTGCTAAACTTTAAAACATTCAGCGATGCTTTTATATGCGGGCCTGAAGAAATGATTTTTGCCTCAGCTGCTTTTTTAGAGGAAAATGGAATGCCGAAAAAAAATATTCATTTTGAACTGTTTACAACACCGGGGCAAAAGCAATTGGCGGTTGACAATAAACCATTTGTAGATCAAGAAGACGCTGGCCCTAAAAGTAACATTACCATAAAGCTAGATGGCCGGAGTTTTAATTTTGATCTCGCTTATAAAGCTGACACCATTTTAGATGCCGCATTAAAACAAGGTGCTGACCTTCCCTATGCCTGTAAAGGTGGTGTTTGTTGCACTTGTCGTGCAAAGCTGATTGAAGGTAAAGTACATATGGATGTAAATTATGCGCTTGAAGATGATGAAGTTGCTCAAGGCTTTATTCTAACCTGCCAAAGCCATCCTTTAACTGAAAATATTGTGATTGATTATGATGAGAAGTAAGAAGTAAATTCTAAAAAGCATTAAAAGTTTTAAAAAAATAATTCATGAGCCATTCACGTGATATTTTTGAAAGTCGCAAACAATTTCAACTGGAAAGGATTATTTTATTCAGTGATGCAGTTTTTGCAATTGCAATAACGTTACTTATTTTAGAAATAAAATTACCTGAGTCAGATGGAGAAGTTACGCAGCAAGTATTTTTAAACAAAATGAAAGACTTGATTCCTGACTTTATTGGTTTTTTTATAAGTTTTGTTGTTATTGGTCAGTTTTGGACGAACCATCACAGGTTATTTGGATATATATCCGGCTATGATGGCAAATTGCTATGGCTTAATTTATTTATGATGTGTATGGTTGCGTTAATGCCTTTCAGCACTCATTTAAATATGCAGTATGGGAATTTAGATGTTGTTTGGTTTTTATACAGTATGAATCTGGCAGGCATTGGTTTTGGATTGCTTTTAATGTGGCGTCATATTGCCCATAACAAAGAGTTGAGTTATATGAGTAACGATAAAAATTTTATGAAGATGGCTCGTGTAAGATCTATTTCAGTGGTCATCATTTTTATACTTGGGGGTGCCATCACTTTTTTACCTTTTTTATGGATTAAATGGTTATCTCGATTTTTCTTTTTTCTTCTTTTTCCTGTTCTTGGTTTTATAAGAAAAAAGTATAGTTCACGTAAAAATATACTTAGTCAGGTAACTAAATAATTTCTATAATAAGTAATAAATTAGTAGCCTTTGCTTTCATTAATTCAAAATTAGTTCTCAAATTTTTATGTGATTCCATTAATCCTTCTATCCTAAAAAAATTACCTTTACCGTTAATTAAAGAAATCACAAAACCCCTAACAGCCGTTAGTATTTAATATATTTGTAGTATAATTTAAAAAAATGCAACTACACGACTTAGAAAAAGCGTTTCAAGATAAGATTGACAACGAAATAAAAATAGAACCAAAAGATTGGATGCCCGATGCGTATCGTAAAACAAATGTGCGGCAAATAAGTCAACATGCTCACAGCGAAGTGGTTGGTATGTTGCCGGAAGGCAACTGGATTAGCCGTGCGCCATCGTTAAAAAGAAAAGCTATATTAATTGCGAAAGTGCAGGATGAAGCAGGGCATGGTTTGTATTTATACTCAGCAGCAGAAACGCTTGGTACAAGCCGGGAGCAAATGATTGATGACTTACTTAGTGGCAAAGCAAAATATTCTTCTATTTTTAATTACCCAACGCTTACTTGGGCAGATATGGGCGCAGTAGGTTGGTTGGTAGATGGTGCAGCAATTTTAAACCAGGTAATGCTTTGTAGAACCTCTTACGGACCTTATGCCCGTGCAAATGTGCGTATTTGTAAAGAAGAGAGTTTTCACCAGCGCCAGGGTTTTGAGTCGTTAATGGTTTTAAGTAAAGGCACACCAGAGCAAAAAGCTATGTGTCAGGATGCAATTAACCGCTGGTGGTGGCCGTCGTTGATGATGTTTGGCCCGAAAGATAGCGAGAGTACCAACAACGACCAGAGCATGAAGTGGAAAATAAAAAGAAAATCGAATGATGAATTGCGCCAGCAATTTATTGATATGGCTGCTCAACAGGTAAAAGTATTGGGAATGACATTACCTGATGCAGATTTAAAATGGAATGAAGAAAGAGGACATTATGACTTTGGTGAAATAAATTGGGATGAGTTTTGGAACGTGGTTAAAGGAAATGGACAATGCAACAAGCAACGTCTCGATGCAAGAAAAAATGCGCATGCTGAAGGTGCTTGGGTAAGGGAAGCCGCAATAGCATACGCAAATAAAAAAGCCGCGAAACATTTACAAAAAGTTGCTTAGGTAATTAGGCGGAGCATTTAAAATCAATAATTTTTAAATGGAAATATCAGCGGAGATAATAAAAAGTAAAATTTTTGAAATAAGAGGACTCAAAGTAATGCTTGATGTGCACCTTGCTGAAATGTATGAAGTGGAAACAAAAGTTTTTAACCAATCCATTAAGAGAAATATACAACGATTTCCCCCTGACTTCATGTTTACTCTTACTGAAAGAGAGTTTCAAAGTTTGAGGTCACAATTTGTGACCTCAAAAAGAGGCGGCACATGATACCTTCCTAATGCATTTACAGAGCAAGGTGTTGCTATGCTTTCAAGCATATTAAATAGTGAAAAAGCAATTGATGTAAACATAGCAATAATCCGCACGTTTGTTTTAGTAAAACAATCTGTTTTAGATTACAAAGACTTAAGTGATAATCTAAAAAAGCTCGAAAGGAAATCAAATAAGAACTTCAAAGAAATATTTATAGCGCTAGATTATCTTATTACAAAAAGGCAAGAGGAAGAAACTTTAAAAAATAGAAAACGCATTGGCTTTAAACCTGATTAACACTTTTTATGAAAACTAACATTCAAAAATATCTTTACGGTGACTTTGGTGGTGAAGAAAATGGAGGAGGCAACGATTTAAAAAATATAACTATTCAGGAAAGCGCTTGGCCATTATGGGAAGTTTTTATTAGAAGCAAGCAAGGGCTTGATCACAAACATGCAGGCAGCCTTCATGCAGCCGATGCTGCAATGGCTATGGAAAACGCACGTGATGTTTACACCCGCAGACAAGAAGGCGTAAGTTTATGGGTAGTGGAAAGCAAGCATATTCATGCCAGTAACCCCGACGATGCTGCAGCATTATACGAACCAGCTGCAGATAAAATTTATAGACATCCTACTTTTTATGAAATACCGGATGAGGTAGGGCATATGTAGTT
>JBBRPX010000114.1:0-11467 GCA_038227505.1 Chitinophagales bacterium | reverse complement strand
TACTCCTAAAAATCAATTAAAAGAAAGTGTAATGAAAATTATAATTGATAAGGAATACAAAAGTTGGTTGATAACTTTAAAGTCAACTATTCTTCAAAGTCAGATAAAGGCTGCCGTATCTGTAAATTCTGAATTGATAAAGCTTTATTGGGATTTGGGTAAACAAATTGTTGAAAAACAAGAAAATGCCAAATGGGGAACAGGATTTATAAATCAACTTAGTAGAGATTTAAAAGAGGAATTTCCTGATATGGGCGGATTTTCTAAAAGAAATTTGGAACTTATTAAACAATGGTACTTGTTTTATTTCCAATTGTTTATAAAAACGAAACAAGTTGTTTCGCAATTTAAAACCTCCAAAAATGAAGAAACGAAACAAGTTGTTTCGCAAATTGAAAAACCAATTGTAGAGCAAGATACCCTACAATTTGAAAACCAATTTTGGGAACAACCTGTTCCCAAAATAGAAAGTGAAAACAGGCAACAAGAGATCTCTAAAATAAAGCCACAATTATTTAATATTCCATGGGGGCATCATATTTTAATTTTGCAAAAAATTAAAAACATTTCTGAGTCTACTTTTTATATTCAAAAAACTATAGAAAATAATTGGAGCAGGGCTATTTTGCAAGTACAAATAGAAACCAATTTGTATGCAAGACAAGGAAAAGCTATAAATAATTTTGAATCTGTCTTACCAAAACCACAATCAGATTTAGCGAAAGAGATGTTGAAAGATCCATACAATTTTAGTTTTCTTACATTAGAGCAGAATGTACAAGAACTAGAATTAGAAAGACAACTTGTTAAAAATATTACACAGTTTTTATTGGAGTTGGGAAAAGGATTTGCCTACATGGGCAGACAATTTGAACTTAACGTAGGGTCGAAAAACTTTAGATTAGATTTACTCTTTTACCATACAAGATTAAAATGCTATGTAATAATTGAGCTTAAAACAAAAGAATTTGAGCCTGAGTTTGTAGGGAAACTCAACTTTTATTTATCTGCAATAGATGAGGTGGTAAAAGATGAAAACGACAAACCAACTATTGGAATTTTACTTTGTAAGTCAAAAGATAATCTGGTGGTAGAATTTGCATTAAAAGATATGAACAAACCAATTGGCGTAAGCGAATTTATGTTTAATGA
This sequence comes from Chitinophagales bacterium, assembly GCA_038227505.1. GTDB lineage: Bacteria > Bacteroidota > Bacteroidia > Chitinophagales > Chitinophagaceae > Ferruginibacter. The sequence continues at coordinate 10,315 of JBBRPX010000114.1, read as the reverse complement.
ACTGCCATTTAATATTCAAAAAGAAATGCCAACAGTAGAAGAATTGGAAAGTGAATTATTTAAAAACGATGATAATTAATTACAGAAATGAAACTATTCGACGTTTACCCCATTAATAATATCGCTATTGAAAGAGCAGAAGGAAGTTATGTCTGGGATGATCAAGGAGATATTTATTTGGATATGTATGGCGGTCATGCCGTGATTTCTATTGGGCATACGCACCCGCATTATGTTGCACGATTGCAGCATCAACTTTCCAAAATTGGTTTTTATTCCAACTCAATAGAAATACCCATACAAAAAGAACTAGCAAAAAAACTAGGCGAAATTTCAGGAAAAGAAGATTACCAATTATTCCTCTGTAATAGTGGTGCAGAGGCAAATGAAAATGCTTTAAAACTGGCTTCATTTTACAATGGCAGAAAAAAGATTGTGGCATTTACAAAAGCTTTTCATGGTAGAACTTCTCTTGCGGTTTCAGTTACTGATAATCCAAATATCGTTGCACCGGTAAACGAAACAGATAATGTAAAATTCCTTCCTTTTAACGATGAAGTTGCACTGGCAAATTATTTTGAACATTATGGCAATGAGATTTCATCTGTAATTGTAGAAGGCATACAAGGCGTGGGAGGAATTAGAGAAGCAAGTAAATCTTTTTTACAATTAATAAGAAACCTCTGTACAAAATACAATGCAGTTTATATTGCAGACAGTGTGCAATGTGGATACGGCAGAACCGGAGAATTTTTTGCGCATGATTTTGCCGGCGTGCATGCAGATATTTATTCAATGGCAAAAGGCATGGGGAATGGGTTTCCTGTCGGTGGAATTTTAATAGCGCCACACATACAGCCAAAACATTTTATGCTTGGTACAACATTTGGCGGCAATCATCTTGCATGTGCTGCAGCACTTGCGGTTCTTGAAGTAATGGAGCAGGAAAATTTATTGATGAATGCAAAACACATTGGCGATTATTTGCTGGAAGGATTAAAAAAGTTTCCGCAAATAAAAGAATTGCGTGGCAGGGGTTTAATGATAGGTATAGAAATGCCCGAAGAATGGGCGCATGTGAAAAAAGAATTATTGCAGAAGTATAAAATTTTTACCGGTGAAGCAAAGCCGAATACCATAAGACTCTTACCTGCTCTAAATAGCACAAAAACGGAGGCGGATTTATTTTTAGATTCATTTGCTGCTATTTTAAATTCATAAAAAATGAAACAGTTTATTTCGGTAAATGACGTAACGGATATTAATGCAATAGCAGAAAAAGCATTATCATATAAGGCAGATCCCTTTGCTGATAAGCTTTTAGGTGCTAACAAAAGAATTGGGCTGTTGTTTTTAAACCCTAGTTTACGCACACGCATCAGCACTCAAATAGCAGCTGAAAACCTGGGCATGCAAGTGCTTACTTTTAATGTAGATAAGGATGGATGGAAATTAGAATTTGAAGAAGAAGCTATCATGAGCGGTACATCAGTTGAGCATGTAAAAGATGCTGCGCCAATTCTCGGGAATTATTTTGATATTATAGGGATACGAAGTTTCCCCGGACTTGTAAACAAAGAAGAGGATTATAGTGAACACATCATAAAGCAATTTATTAAATATTCAGACGTGCCGGTCATAAGTTTAGAAAGCTCTACCCTTCATCCATTACAAAGCTTTACAGATGTAATTACCATAACAGAACTGCTTGCTAAGAGTGCTAAAAAACAAAAAATAGTTTTAACATGGGCACCGCATATAAAACCTTTGCCACAGTGCGTCGCCAATAGTTTCGCACAATGGATAAATGCATGGAATCGCTCCCTAACTGTTTCTAAAAATGAGGGAATTGATTTTGTTATAACATACCCAGAAGATTACGAGCTGGATGAACAATTTACCGACGGAGCCACCATTACCCACAACCAGCAAGATGCGTTGAAAGATGCAGATTTTGTCTATGTAAAAAACTGGAGCACTTATAATGATTACGGTAAAATTTACAACAATGATCCTTCGTGGATGCTTACGCCTGAAAAATTAAAAGTAACAAATAATGCAAAAATTATGCATTGTCTGCCCGTAAGAAGAAATGTGGAATTAAGCGATGAGGTTTTGGACAGTGAAAATAGTTTGGTTACGCAACAAGCATCTAACAGGGTTTGGGCTGCACAGGCTGTACTTTCCGAAATATTGAAAAATCTAAATAAGTAAACTCTTAAAATGGATTCACAAAATTCTTTTAATCTGCAATCTGGTTCCTCTCCTTCGGGGAGGTTAGGAGGGGCTTTAGTTGTTGTAAAAATTGGTGGAAATATTATAGACGACTCCACAGCATTAGATAAATTTTTGGAAATATTTGCAGGTATACAGGAATCAAAAATATTGGTACATGGAGGTGGAAAATTAGCAACAGAAATGGCTGTAACATTGAATATTCCGCAGAGAATGGTTGAAGGTCGACGTGTTACAGATGAGCCAACATTAAAAGTTGTAACGATGGTTTATGCAGGTTTTATTAATAAAAATATTGTAGCAAAACTGCAAGCAAATACATGCAATGCAATCGGATTGACCGGTGCAGATGCCAATATTATTGTTGCAAAAAAAAGATTGGTGAAAACTATTGATTATGGATTTGCGGGGGATGTGGTTAACGTAAATAGTAATTTTATAAAAGTGTTGTTGGATAATAATTGTACGCCGGTCATTGCACCAATAACACACGATAGAAATGGGCAACTGTTAAATACCAATGCAGATACGATTGCAAATGAAATTGCAAAAGCAATGTCGGAACATTATCAAGTCCAACTCATTTATTGTTTTGATAAAAAAGGCGTATTAGAAAATATCAATGATGAAAATTCAGTTATAAAATTAATTACGAAGGAAAATATTGATAAACTTAAGGCAGATAACATCATTCATGAAGGCATGATTCCAAAAATTGAAAATGCATTGCAAGCTGTCGCTGCTGGTGTGCAAAATGTTTGTATTGGGCATGGACTGGAACTACAGGAAATGATAAAAGCTCAAGCTGGAACGAGTATTAAATAAATACTCATCAATGTTAAAAATTGTAAATTTGATTTATAAAATGAAATATTATGAGCACATTAGAAATGAAAGCAAAGGCTTTTGAAAAACTTGCAGCAATAAATGAAGAAGCTACAATAAAAGAAGTTCTCAGTTTTTTAGAAAATTTGAATATTAATAAAGTAGAGTTGGATGTAGATTCTTTTTTTAAAGAAGCCAGTGAAAAATATGGTGATGTATTGCAAAAATTGGCTCAATAATGATAACTAAAAAAACTGTTTTAAGATTACATGAGCTATCAATAGTTCAGTTTGGCAGTGCGAATGGTGTGCGAGACGAAGGTCTTATGGAAAGTGCAATTGCAAGACCATACCAAACTTTTGGCGGAGAAGATTTATATCCTACTGTATTTGGAAAAGCAGCAGCCATAGTTGAAAGTATAATTATCAATCATCCATTTATTGACGGAAATAAACGTACTGGTTTTTTAGCAATGCTTGCATTGTTAAAGGTTGAAACTTTTAAAATTATTGCTTCAAATGATGCTGTATATAATTTTACCATCAAAATTTCTACCGGCGAAATTAAATTCGATGAAATAGTGCTGTGGTTAAAAAACAATACAGAACCAGTTTAGTTCTTCAGTAAAGAAAACGATTTTGTTCGCCAATGAATACAATATCTTCCCTCACACAAGAAGCAATTGAGCTTTTACAAAGTTTAATACAAACGCCATCTTTAAGCAAGCAGGAAAATGAAACTGCCGATATTTTAAAAAATTATCTTCAAAAATATTGTGATGACGTTCATAGAGTCGAGAATAATGTTTGGGTGAAAAATAAATATTATGCTGCGGATAAACCAACCATACTTTTAAACAGCCACCACGATACAGTGCCTGCCAACAAAGGCTATACAAGAAATCCGCTAGATGGATCGATAGAGGGTGGAAAGATATTTGGGTTGGGAAGTAATGATGCAGGTGGTTCGCTTGTAAGTTTATTAGCAACTTTCTTATATTTCTATTCAAAAGAAAATTTAAAATATAATTTAATTTTTGCTGCTACGGCAGAAGAAGAAATATCGGGTGAAAATGGTATTGAATTATTATACCCGCAACTAGGTCGTATTGATGTGGCAATTGTAGGAGAACCGACCAAAATGCAAATGGCGATTGCAGAAAAAGGATTGCTCGTAATTGATTGTGTGGTAAAAGGTAAAGCTGGACATGCAGCAAGAGAAGAAGGCGAGAGCGCTATTTACAAAGCAATGAAGACAATAGACTGGTTTCAAAATTATCATTTTGAAAATGTTTCCGCAACGCTTGGTCCAGTAAAAATGAGTCTGACGATTATCAATGCAGGCATGCAACATAATATGGTTCCTGATGTGTGCACATTTACAGTTGATATTCGGATAAACGAATTATATACCCACGAAGAAATTTTAAGCGTTATTAAAGAAAATATAAATGCAGAAATTGTTCCGAGAAGTATGCGAATGAAATCTTCGGGAATTGCAGTTTCACATCCCATAGTACAATCTGGATTAAAATTAGGTAGGAAAATGTATGGCTCGCCAACTACTTCCGATAAGGCTTTAATGAGTTGTCCATCTTTAAAAATGGGCCCGGGAGATAGTGCCCGTAGCCACAGTGCTGATGAATTTATTTATGTAAATGAAATAGAAGAAGGCATTGATTTGTACATTAAATTATTAGAAAATATTTTATAAATAACCTATGAAACTCTGGACTAAAGACGCAACAACATTATCTGAAAGTATAGAAAAATTTACAGTGGGTAATGATAAAATATTTGATGTACAATTAGCAAAGCATGATGTAATTGGTAGCTTGGCTCACGCAAAAATGTTACATAGTATTGGTATTTTAAATGAGGTGGAAAATGTTGAAATAGAAAATGCTTTGCAGCAAATTTTGCAAACAATTGAAAATGGAAAATTTATAATTGAAGAACATGTTGAAGATGTACACTCGCAGATAGAAATGATGTTAACCAATATGATTGGCGATACAGGTAAAAAAATACATACAGGCAGAAGCAGGAATGACCAGGTTGCAACAGATATAAAATTATTTTTAAGGGACGAGATCATTGAAATTAAGAATAGCGCAAAGCAGTTGTTCGATTTGTTTATTTCATTAAGCAACGAGCATAAAGATTTATTAATGCCAGGCTATACGCATTTTCAAATTGCTATGCCTTCCTCATTTGGTTTGTGGTTTGCATCTTTTGCGGAGAGCTTTGTAGATGATTTAACGATGCTGCATGCGGCGTATACAATTGCAAATAAAAATCCCCTCGGATCGGGCGCAGGCTATGGTTCCGGTTTTAAATTGAACCGAACGTTAACTACTCAATTACTCAATTTTGCGTCATTAAATTATAATTCTATTTACGCACAAACTACCCGTGGCAAAACAGAAAAAATTGTTGCAATGGCCATCAGTAGCATTGGAGCTACACTCAATAAAATGTGTGCAGATATATGTTTGTATGTAAACCAAAATCATGGCTTCATTACTTTTCCCGATGCAGTTACGACAGGCAGCAGCATTATGCCACACAAAAAAAATCCTGATGTGTTTGAATTGATTCGTTCTAAAACAAACATTATTCAAAGCACGCCGAATACATTGACCATGATGCTCACCAATATGCCAACCGGTTACCACAGAGATGTACAGCTTACGAAAGAAGTGTTGTTTCCGCAGATACATTCATTAAAGAATTGTATAGAAATTCTGCTGCTGGTGTTGCCACAAATAAAAGTGAATCCAGCTATTCTAACCGATGAAAAATACAGCTATATTTTTAGTGTGGAGGCTGTGAATGATCTTGTAAAAAAAGGAATTCCATTCAGAGATGCTTACAAACAGGTTGGTAATGATATTGATAACAAGACTTTTTCTTTTGATGCATTGAGGGCGTTGGAGCACACACATGAAGGCAGTTTAGGCAATTTATGTAACGATGAAATTGTAAAGGAAATGAACAACGTTTTAGAAAAATTTTCATAATTATTTATACTACAAAATTCATTCGTAACAATCTAACGCATCTAAAAAGTTGAAAAAAGTTATACTGCCGAAGGGCTGCGGCGGAGGGAGCGATGTACCAAATGAGCTGCACACCGCAAAGCGGTTGGTGCAGAAAATTTGGTACGGTACAGCGACTAAGGCCGAACAAATGTTGACTAATGAAACACATTCTGCAGCCCCCATTGCTTTTATTTTAGTCGCTCTTTAATATCTAAATTAAATTTTCTTGCATAGTCTTTTGCTACATCGTAACCCGCATCTGCATGGCGAATAACGCCCATGCCTGGGTCGTTACGCAACACACGTGTAATGCGTGCTGCAGCATCGTCTTTTCCATCGGCAACAATGACCATACCCGCATGTATGCTGTAACCCATGCCCACGCCGCCTCCGTGGTGAAGGCTCACCCAACTTGCGCCCCCCGCAGTATTTACCAATGCATTCAACACAGGCCAATCTGCCACCGCATCACTTCCATCCAACATGGATTCTGTTTCTCTGTTGGGGCTTGCAACACTTCCGGTATCTAAATGATCTCTGCCAATAACAATAGGCGCTTTTACTTTTCCGGTACGCACCAACTCATTAAAAGCCAGACCAGCTTTTTCTCTGTCGCCCTGCCCTATCCAACAAATTCGTGCAGGCAAACCCTGAAAAGCAATTTTTTCCTGCGCCATTTTTATCCACCTTATCATGCCTTCATTTTCGGGAAACAACGCCATCATTACTTTATCTGTAACCGCAATATCTTCAGGGTCGCCACTCAACGCCGCCCAACGAAACGGTCCCTTTCCTTCGCAAAAAAGCGGACGAATATATGCAGGTACAAAGCCGGGGAAAAGTCCACCTGCAACGCCATTCGGCGATCTTGATTTCAATGTTTTATACTCGCTTTCTATATGCTCATTTTCAAATTCGTATTCAATTGCACGTGCCCTTAAATTATTTCCATAATCAAATGTTATTGCACCCTTGTCCATCAGTTCGCACATTAATTGTGTGTGCAAGTGCATGCTTTTATAACTAAGATGCAAATATTTTTCTTTGTCAGTTTCTCTTAATTTATTTGCTTCTTCGATAGTGAGGTTATTGGGCAAATATCCAATCAGTGGGTCGTGAGCAGATGTTTGATCTGTTAGCGTGTCGGGCACAATATTTCTTTCAGCCAATCGCTGTAACAATTCAATAACGTTACAAACTATTCCAATGCTCAAAGCCTGCCCTGCCTGCTTTGCAGCTAATGCGGCATCTATTGCTTCATCAATATTCTCAAACTTTTTATCAAGGTATTTTGTTTCAATTCTTTTATCAACTCGCCAAGGTTCTACCTCTGCAATCAATGCCACACCGCCATTCATGGTGATTGCCAAAGGTTGTGCGCCGCCCATTCCGCCAAGTCCTGCAGTTACATTTAAAGTACCTTTTAATGAGCCGCCAAAATGCTTGTCAGCTACTGCTCTATACGTTTCGTAAGTTCCCTGTACAATTCCCTGGCTGCCAATGTAAATCCAACTACCGGCAGTCATTTGTCCATACATCATTAAGCCTTTTTTTTCCAGCTCATCAAAGTGTTTCCAGGTGGCCCAATTAGGTACCAATTGCGAATTGCTGATTAAAACTCTCGGCGCATCTTTATGCGTTTTAAGCATGGCAACTGGTTTGCCACTTTGTATTAAGAGCGTTTCATCTTCCTCCAAATCTTTTAGCGCTTTAATGATTAGGTCAAGCGACTCAATATTTCGTGCAGCCTTGCCTCTGCCTCCATAAACAATTAATTCCTCCGGACGTTCTGCTACATTAGGATCAAGATTGTTCAGCAACATTCTTAATGCAGCTTCCTGCACCCAACCTTTACAATTTAGTTTTGTACCTGTGGGAGTTTTGTATTTTTCGTAATCGTACAACGTAGACATTTTTTTTACAATTTATTTCTGAATTGGAGGCTTAAAATATTATGTTCTAAAAGTACTTTTTTATTTGTGACATAGCTTTTCAACAGAATTAAAGCATTTCGTAATTGTTCCTCATTTGCATTTTTGATGAAGGGTTTTTCAATAACATTATCCCATTTGTTTTTTACAGTACTATCGTATGCAATACGCAAATAACAATGATTTCTAAAGTTTAGTTCTTCGGAATATTGTTCGTCAAGCAGATTTGACAATATGATAATTTCATCTTTTATCAAATCCCTTTGTTGTAATTCTATTTCTTTAAACACAGGTATTTAATTTATTGATAAAAAATTCAGTGATGTTAAATATATAGCTAAAGATGAAATGTGATTCTTTTTTTCTTTTCCCCAAAAAGAAAAAAAAACAAAATCCATTTGCCACCGAAGATCCACATAGCTGCTGTTCTAGTTCGGCTAATAATTTTTGTAAAAAAATATTAGCCGATGATAAAATTATAAAGCATTCACTTTTATAAAATTTATTGCTTTCATTATATCATCTCTCTTAACCCTATCAGCCTCATTAAAACTAACTTCTTTTCTAAATTCAGTTATAATTTTTTCTAAAGCCGCAGAGGTTTTTAATGGTCTTCGAAACTCCAGCGCCTGCACTGCAGCAAGCAACTCGATCGCTAGTACTTTTTCTACATTATCTATTAATCTTTTGCATTTCACTGCTCCATTTGCACCCATGCTTACATGGTCCTCCTGGTTGTTGCTGCTTGGTATAGAATCTACAGAAGATGGAGTACACAATTGTTTGTTTTCACTAACAATACCTGCAGCAGTATATTGTATGATCATAAAGCCAGAATGCAATCCAGGATTTTTAATAAGAAACGGCGATAAGCCTCTTTGTCCACTAATTAACTGGTAAGTTCTCCGTTCGCTGATGCTGGCAATTTCGCTCATAGCAATCGCTAAGAAATCTGCTGCCAATGCCAATGGTTGTCCATGAAAATTTCCACCACTTACAATTAAATCTTGATCGGGGAAAATGTTAGGATTATCCGTAACCGAATTAATTTCTGTAATAAAAATATTTTTTACATACTCAATTGTATCATACGATGCGCCGTGTACTTGCGGTATACACCTAAAAGAATAAGGATCCTGCACCTGCTCTTTTATCTTTGAGGCAATTTCACTGCCGGCTAATAACTCCCGCATTTTTGAAGCTATAATCCCCTGACCAACATGTGGACGTACTGCATGTATATTGGCGTTCAACGGTTCCGTAATACAATCGAATGCATCAAAACTAATTGCTGCAATAATGTTTGCCCAATTTAACAATCGCTCCGCTTGTATAAGGTTGTGAAGTCCATAAGCACTCATAAACTGCGTTCCGTTTATTAACGCCAATCCTTCTTTACTTTGTAAACTTATAGGTTGCCAATCAAGTTTTTTTAATGCTTCTTTTGAAGACATTCTTGCCCCATCTAAATCAACTTCTCCCAAACCTATTAAAGGCAAACTTAAATGGCTTAAAGGTGCTAAATCACCCGATGCACCAAGCGAACCTTGTGTATAAATTACTGGATACATTTTGGCGTTGTACATATCCATCAATCTCTTTACAGTATCAATTTGTACTCCTGAATGCCCGTAACTCAAAGATTTTATTTTGAGCATTATCATCAGCTTCACAATTTCCTCAGGCACTTCTTCCCCCAACCCACATGCATGCGATTTCAATAAATTATTTTGTAGTTCACTCAGTTGGTCGTCATCTATAGGTACATTTTGTAAAAAACCAAAACCAGTATTAATGCCATAAAAAACAGCATCCTTTTCTTTCATTTTTGTATCTAAATATTCCCTGCACTTTAAAATGCGTTCATGCGCATCAAAAGTGATAGAAACCAACTGGTCATAAGCCAACAAATTTTTTATTTGCTGAAAATTTGTGTGCTTTCTGTCAAGCGGTAGATAATTATAACTCATTAACCATTTGGTTTTATTATTTTTAAAATCAGTTAAGCCAAAAGTAACAAAACAATATTGAAAAGGCTTCGTATTTGCAGTAGCCAATTTGATAATTAGACATTTAAAAATTAATGATGAAGAAGATTTTTTTAATAGTATCAATGTTTGTTTTTTCGAATTTCTCAAATGCTCAGACGCTAAAAATACTATCCTCAGGTGCGAAAACTTCATTAAGGGGTTTAAGCGTGGTGTCCGACAAAATCGCATGGGTTAGCGGTAGTGGCGGTATGGTTGGTGTTACGTTTGACGGCGGTGAAAATTGGAAATGG